>DASXEJ010000251.1 GCA_036490175.1 Pirellulales bacterium
CGGATGGTATCTGTCGTCGCTGATTTGAGCGCCGCCGCCAGCACCGGCCGATCAGCGGCTTGGATGTCGCTGGCGGCTGGATAAAGCAGACGCCAGCAGTCATCGAGCGCCGCGCAACGTGTGGTTCCCTTTGCTGTTTCGGTAAGCAGACGCCGAAACATTTCGTCGGCCATTTCTGTCCGTCCCAGAACCTGCTGCCACGGCAGATAACTAAATACCGTCTGTACGCCCTTGTTTTCCGTTTCTGCCGCACGGAGTTCTTCGACGAGTGGGTGCGAGGGTCCGGCTATCCACGTCTGTCTGTTCAATATGCGCAGAACAGGTTGGCGGAAAGTGGGATGCGTCGACCATTTCTGGCCCTGTAAGTCGAACAGCGGGCCGCTAACGTGCTGCGGCGACATGACAAACTCCCCGCTTGCTGTCTCGTTGTCCGAGAACCAGTCGGAGGTCAGCACTAGCACATTGATTTTATTTTCGGCGGCAAGCCGGCGAATTACGACCAAGTCGTTCCCAGCGGCCTGCTGTCCAAGAACCAGCAGCGCCGGCTTCTCCGACATCCGCCAACTGCTGGTGCTGAGCAATAATTCCAGTCGCTCGAACTTCTTGATGGGAAAGCCGATCGCTTGGGACCAGCTGTCGAACCACTGCGGAGTTCCCACCGCCACGAATTGCGTATCCTTGTCCCAACTCAGCGGCGCATCTGGATAGACGACCAGCTCACATAGAGCGGTTGTGTTACCACTTGTCGGCAGCATGCGAAAAACGACAGGCACCCGCACGTGGGGCGCGATAAGCTCTACCGCACCATTTTTCGGCACCATTGGCTCGCCCCATCGCCGACCAAATGTCCAGAGAGCGACAGGGCCGACGATCTCGTCTGTAGGGCCACAATCGGCAAGCGTGACCTGCTGGCCGCTGCGGCCGAAGACGATTGGCAATTCCGCGGCCTGCAAAATCCACGGTATCGCGGCAAGGCAGAACGTCAGGAAATATGTGTGGCCCTGCATGGAAACCGTTCCCACTACATTACTCCGCCTGATTTCCTAGAACCCAGGCGCTGGCATCAACGTTTACCAGATGATCATTCACGGCTAATTGCCCCAAAGAAGTCTGGCCAAGTCCCACCTGGCGGCGGCCAATCAGGGCGGCCTCTTCCTGCCCATACTCGGGTCCTCCCGCCGACAGTACATATTGCAGCTTCACCTGACCGTCGGCTTCCGTGGAAAGCAACCGCAAGCGAAGGTTCGGCGTCATCACTGTCTGCGGAAGCTCGATGGTGGCCGCATTGCTGTTACGGCAGACTACGACATAGGATTTTGGCGGCATGGCCTCACCATCCGCCGGCGACAACTCGCCTGTCATACGGAGAACGATAGCGATCGGCTGCCGCATCGGCTCTCCCTTCTCAGCCGGGGCTACTTGAATTGTCGCGTCGTCGGCCGCGTACCAACTCAATGGGCCAGCCACTGATTCATGCAGGCTAAATGCTCGAGCGATGTCGCGTCGTTGCTCGGGGGATACGACAATCGCGGGCCGAGCACGTTCAGCTGGTCCCGAGTTCGGTTCTGTAATCTGTTGGGCGATCGGTGCCTCGAGTTGCCGGCCCGTGAGCAAGTCACGCAAGAACATACCGCCGGCCAACAAGATTCCGCCAAGCATGGCGGCGGCGGCCAGGCTGATCACCTGCCGACCAAATTGCGACGTCTGCTTCGTGGCGAGTATCGACGGCGGCGTCAAAATTGCCTTGGCGGGCTCCTGGCGCCGCCAAGGCCCCAGCGCCTGCCGCAACTGAAGCATCGCGTGGAGCTGCCTGGCTCCCTCAGTATGAATCTGCTGTGCCTCGGTCAGCTCGTCAAGCACGCCTGCAAGTACTTGATTGGCCTCATCGACCGGCAATTCGCCATCGACTAATTGCGATAACAGGGCATCTCTTTCTTTCGACAGACTCATGACATTCCTCCGGCGCGCTGGTGAGCAATCTGTTCCATGAGGATTTTCCTGGCGCGATGCACGCGCGATGCGACCGTGCCGCGAGAAAGGTTCTCGATCGCCGCGGCCTCGTCGTAGGTATATCCATCCAATTGCGTTAACTGGAATGCCGAGCGACAGTCCTCCGGTAAATTGGCTATCAAAGCCATAGCCAGTCGATACATCTCAGTTTGCTCCGCACGTTGAGCTGGCCCGGCATCGAGCATGGCCAACAGTTCCGTGGCATCGTGATCGCAGCCGCCTTGTTGACGATCCAACTGACGGCTCTTGCGCAGATGATCGTGAGCACAATTCACGGTTATGCGATGCAGCCAGGTGGACAGCGTGGCACGGCCGTCGAACTGATTTGCGTTCCGCAGCGCCTTGACACAAGCATCCTGCGCTACGTCTTGGGCGGCATCGGCGCTGCCAACCATTCGTAGCGCCACGCGATACATCCGTGACGCGTACTTGGTCAGTTCTTGGGCAAGAGCTTCTTTCATATCTCCCTTCGCTGGCGCTTGTTCTCTGTTAGACGCTCTGCCCGCGGTTTGTTTCACGCCATTCTTGGCAAATTATTCCTGCACGGGCCCACAAAATGGCATCGTGGACGATTCCCCGGAGACCCAAAAAAACGACACTAACCGGGAATATCGTACCTCCCCATCAGGCGGAGCTATTTTAGGCAGCTCAACGGGCAATTACCGCGGATTCTGCACCAGGCTCGGCAATCGCTGGGAACTGCGAAAAAGTCGCTTCGATCGGCCTAGCCCGGGGGCACCAACAGGCCGATCCGGGCCAGCGCAGCACGGACGCGGCACTCGATTCATCAAAATGGCACTTGAACATTGATTCGCGTCCCCTTGCCGGAAATCTCGGCTGCTCGAACGCATTGCATCCGCCCCGGCTCAGGCCAATCTGGTGAAGGTCACCGGCGGATTCCGAAACGTCCTGATTTCATCGACAGGTATTTGGGAATGATTTGGGAGACCGTTGCTTTGACCATGCAACGGTGCCGGTAACGATCCATACCTTTTGCGATTCGTTGCCGGAGGGAGTTCTCACAAGTCACGTAAGTTTCTCGGCAGATTAATCGCCTCTTTTTTCTGCCCGTACGAGCGATGACAAGGATCCCATTTTCATGTCCGAAAACGGCCAGCCCCTCTCTCCGCGCCGGCTACAATTGGGGCATGACCAGCAACGACGACGTCTGCTATCGAGCTTTGATTTCGCGGGACACGCGCTTTGACGGCGTGTTTTTCGTAGGGGTAAAGTCGACTGGAATTTACTGTCGGCCGGTTTGCACGGCAAAGACGCCCGGCCGAGATCGCTGCCGGTTCTTTTCCAGCGCGGCATTAGCAGAGCAAGCAGGCTTTCGCCCCTGTTTGCGTTGTCGGCCAGAACTCGCACCCGGGCAGGCACCGATCGACAGTTCCCGCACGATTGCCCGCACGGCCGCGACGCGCATCGAAGCGGGAGCGCTCAGCAATGGCGGCAGCCTGGAAGACTTAGCCGCGAGTTTGGGGCTAAGCTCGCGGCAGCTGCGCCGCTCGGTGCGCAAGGAACTTGGTGTGTCTCCCGTCGAGTTGGCGCAAACCAATCGGTTGCTGCTGGCTAAACGCCTGATTGCCGAAACACAACTTCCCATGGTGCAAGTTGCCTTTGCCGCTGGATTCGAAAGCGTGCGGCGGTTCAATGCACTATTTCGCAGTCACTATCGGTTGACACCCAGTACGCTAAGGCGCTCCACGGGCAGCGCGGGCGCGAGCGATTGCTTGCATCTTATGCTTGCCTACCGTCCGCCGCTCGATTGGGCCGCCTTGCTGCGGTTCTTGGCAGCAAGAGCGATTCCTGGCGTCGAGTGCGTGACCGACGTGGCGTACCATCGCACCGTGGGCATCGGAGAATATCGCGGTTGGCTCAGCGTTTCGCCGGTCGCCCATCGACATCTGCTGGCTGTTGACCTTGCCACCTCACTGGCACCCGCGCTGCCGTCGATTCTTGTGCGTCTGCGAAATCTGTTCGATCTGGATGCTCGGCCAGACGTCATCGCCGGACATCTCGCGCTGGATGCCCGCCTCGCGCCCTGCGTCGAGCGCCAGCCGGGTTTGCGGGTGCCAGGCGCGTTCGATTCGTTCGAGCTTGGAATGCGGGCGATCCTGGGACAGCAGGTTTCCGTCCGCGGGGCGTCTACTCTGGCCGGCCGCTGTGCGCTGCGGTTTGGTGAAGCGATCGAGACGCCTTTGGCGTGCTTGAATCGGATTACGCCATGTGCCGAAGCGTTGCACAGCGCCCGCAGTGCAACGATCGCCGGACTAGGACTGCCGGGTGCCCGCGCTGAGAGTCTGCGGAATTTGGCCCGGGCGGTTGTTCGTCGCGAGATCGACCTGGAACCCGGCATAGACCCGATCGCGACCGTGGCCAGTCTCGTGCAATTACCTGGCATCGGTCCGTGGACCGCCGAGTACATCGCGATGCGCGCTTTGCGATGGCCCGATGCTTTCCCAACTGGCGACCTGGGCTTATTGAAAGCCGCGCGATTGAAGTCGGCAAAATCGCTCGAAAAGTTTGCCGAGCGATGGCGCCCCTGGCGCGCGTACGGGGCCATGCACTTGTGGGAACAACTCAAGGAACAGTCTCAATAAACGTTCGCCATGCATTTGAAGGAGTAGCGACCAATGGCCACGACTGTCTTCTATCGGTTTATCGATTCCCCGCTGGGGCGTATATATCTCCAAGGGGATGGGCAATTTTTAACTGGGCTGTACATGCCAAGGCATAAGCACTGGCAGGGGCCCGATTCCTCGTTGCGCCAGTCGAACGCCGCATTTACGGAGGTAAGCGAGCAGCTCGAAGAATATTTCGCCGGCGAGCGCAATCAGTTCAATGTGCCAGTGAGGCTGGACGGCACGCCGTTTCAGCAGCGTGTCTGGCAAGAACTCGTGCGCATTCCTTATGGCAAGACAATTACCTACGCGCAGCTCGCCGCACGCGTAGGCAAGCCTACTGCCTCGCGCGCCGTAGGGAATGCTAACGGCCGCAATCCTGTCTCGATCATCGTGCCATGTCATCGTGTGATCGGCGCCGATGGTAAACTCACCGGATATGGAGGTGGCGTCGACAAAAAAGAATGGCTGCTCGCCTGGGAACGCGATAAGTCGGCGATCAGCAAGCCGGCCATTTCGCGTCGCGAGCATGTCGCCTGACGGGTTAACGGACGGCGCCGCAGTGCGTCGCCACATGCTTCGGCCTCATAGTGGCTCGGAAACTGACCTTTTCTTCATCTGGTTGCTTAAATGACGCAGCCGGGTAGCATGATTTCAATTAGGTGTTCAGCGATTCAACCAGCACTATGGAGGAATGAGCAATGAGCAAGGGATTGAAAGTACGTTCGTTTGTGGCTGGGACGATTGTCGCCGGCTGTGCATGCGCCGCCGGGTTTATGGCGACCTCGAACCATGCCAGCACTGCCCCCATTTCTACGCCTGCGGTGAATGCAGGCAGCCCAACTGTTGGTGCTGGCAGCAAGACGTCCGACGACGACCAACTCGCGGCCCGGTACCGCCGACGGGTCCGCCGCACCGTAGTTATCATCTAGTCGGTG
>DASXEJ010000252.1 GCA_036490175.1 Pirellulales bacterium
CGGCAAGACTTGAATGGCTCGCCGTCGGTGACCGAGTTTCGCGATCAGGTGGCCATATGTTTGGTTGTTTGGCACGGTCAGCCTGCACCGACGGCCACGCTATCACAGTTCGCGAATACGAAGATTGCGGAAGTCGAGCCGTGAGCTGTGATTTTGCAGACCCACATGACCCGTCGTCCGCTTCAGCCCCGGATGCTCAGCGAGCTTTTCGGGGTGGGCAGTCAGGTCGGCATCGACGATTTGGGTGCCGTTGAGTGTGACCTGAACGTGATTGTCCTTGCACATAATGTGCATCTTCTGCCACTCGCCCGCCTTCTTCGAGACGCGTGGCTGGGCGGGAACGACATCGTACAAGCTGCCGGTGTATTGCGTCGGCTTGAGATTGGCATATTGCGCGTCGTAGTCGTCGAGAACTTGGATCTCCATGCCCGCAAATGCCGGATTGCCTTTATGCGGCGCGCGAAGGAAGACACCGCTGTTGCCGCCGACGGGAACGCGGTATTCCAATTCCAGCTCGAAATTGGCGTATTCGTCGTTCGTCGACAGCCAACCAGATCCCTGGCCGGAGCAAATCAGCAAGCCATCATCGACGCGCCAGCTAGTGGCAGGTCCATCGATGGGAGTCCAACCGCTGAGATCCTTGCCGTTGAAGAGCGGCTTCCAGTCCGCCGCGTGGATTGGCATGGCAGTGCAAAAACAGGCTACGAGCGCGAGGGAAAAGAGTCGTGAAACGAGCATGGTGCGAATCTCCGCGAAGTGTCAACGATGTTTCCAGCGGCGATCACCACCGCGTTTGTGAAGCGTTCCGTTGCGTCACACTAACCCGCGGTGCTAGCCAGGGAAAGGGCCCGACCAGCGGACAACCGCACGGCGGGTGTACCGGTCGACGAGCCGCGGCGGGGCGGGGCGATCAAACAATGATAGGGGCGATACGGACCTGCCGCTGGAAAGATGGGGGTTCTAGGATCCGGCGCGAAGAGTTTGCCGGTAAGACATTCTTTGCACTGGGAAAAAATGACGATTTCGCCGGTCGCATCAGCCGATGATACCGCAGGTGCTGCGTCCCTCGCCGTGGAACTACGTCGATGGGGGGCCAGCCACGGGTCGCCGGCGCGAACGCCGTGACGGGGGATGTTCGGGAAAGGGATGTTCGATGCTGCAAAGAATGGGTGCGCTCGCCATCTTGGTAGTCGCTCTGTCGTCATTGGGGTGCGCAATGTGCGCAGCGCCGGACGACTACGGCGGACCCGTTCCGGCATCGGGACTGGGCTTTAACGATCGCGCCGGCTCCATTCTGCAAGGCAATGTTCCGCCGAACGCAGTGTTCGATGCCGAAGTATCGCAGGAAGCCATTGGCGAATCGGTCACCGAAGGACCACCGCAGCAGCCGAGCCAGGGTCAGCCCACCGAGGCACCGCCTCTCGGCCCGCAATCGCGCCGCTCGGATCAAGGGCAGTGGCGGTAGAACGTCGTAGCTCAGACCGCGGTGCAATCTTCTGCGCGCCCTGAATCGCGATCCACTCACGGTAACGCGACACTCGCTCGTTCGCATTGTTTCACGCTGCTGAGTACCGCGCAGGACCGGCGGATTTATCCAGATCCAACCGGTACAGCGAGCGATAATCGAGCCCGGCCCCTTCTTTCTCACGACAGGGCCAAGGGCTATTTGCACCCACGGACACAACCAGTTCGTCAGGGTTGATCCTGCCCGCTTGGTCACAAGCGCCCGGCCAAGGTTTTGACGGGCCGGTATCTGGTTAGCATGGCCGCGTTGGCAATGTTAGGGCTTGAATAGGCACCGTTGGGGTCGTCCGTCGATCGAGCTATAGTGATTGAGCAGCCGCGGCGGCCAGGATATCGCCAACACCAGGCGACTAGGGCGCCGCAGCCAGGCGGAGTTCACTTTCATGCATTTGCCCGACGGCTTTCTCAATGCCTCGACCTGTGCTGGCACCGGTGCGTTAGCGGGCGGTGCCGTCGCTTGGGCTGCGCGCCAAGCGCGGGCCACGGTGGGCGACCGCCTGATCCCTCTGATGGGAGTGATGAGCGCGTGCATCTTCGCGGCTCAGATGGTGAATTTTCCGATTTGGGGAGGAACTTCGGGGCATTTGCTGGGAGGGGTGCTGGCTGCCGTAGTGCTGGGACCGTGGGCCGGCGTCTTGGCAATGTCGGTCGTGTTGGTCGTGCAATGCCTGTTGTTTTACGACGGCGGATTGACGGCGCTGGGAGCGAACATCGTCAACATGGCGCTGGCCGGGTCGCTCGCAGGATATGCCGTGTACGCTACGATCGTGCGGCTCCGGCCGACTGCCGCGGCACATGTCGCCGGGGCCGTGATCGCGAGCTGGCTTTCCGTGCAACTGGCGGCCGCGCTCTGTGCTCTCGAGTTGTGGTGGTCAGGCACGTATCCCTTGGGTGCCGTCCTTCCGGCGATGCTGATCGTGCACAGCTTTATCGGCGTTGGTGAAGCTCTAATCACGGGCGCCGTGGTCGCGTTCCTGATACGCGTACGGCCCGAGATGTTGTACGCCGCGCGGACGCCCGAATCGACTGCACTGCGCCTCCGCCAGGTCGCGGTCGCGGGACTGGCCACGGCCTTGTTCGTGGCATTTTTCGTCTCCCCGCTGGCATCCGCGGCTCCCGATGGGCTGGAAGCAATTGCCGATAGTCTCGGCACACATGAGGCTCCGCCTGCGCCTGCGATCATTCCCATGGCCGACTACCAGGTCGCTTGGTTGCGCGGCGCTTGGTTGGCTACCTCGCTGGCCGGAGCCATCGGGGCACTGACCGTCTTCGGCTTGGCGTGGGTCTTATCGCGCGGTGTGCGATATGGAACGGCCCCTCTGCGCTAGTAGCCTCGGAGCTGCTATGCGTCTTCGCCAACTACTTGCCGATTTTCGGTTGGCAGGCCATGTCCGCTAAGCCACCAGACAAATACAGCGCACAGCGCAAGTCCGCAGAGTGCGCCGACGGAATCGGCCAGCCAGTCGTACCATTCAAAGTCTCGACCAACGAGCGGCTGCGTGGACTCGTCGCATAATCCAGAGGCTACGACCATCAGCCAAACGCAGGCCGTGGTCCCAAACGAAAGACCGAGAGATGACGCCGCCTCACGGCGGCGCAGGTACACGACCAGCGATAGTAGAAAGGCCAGCCCTGCATAGGCAGAGAAATGCAGCAGCTTGTCGCTAGCCAATAGCGGCTTATCCCGTGGCAAAAACTCCAACGGCCAATGCGTGGCCGTGATCAGCGCCAACCAATAGAACGCCAGAGTGAATGTGGCGACCCGGCGGCCAGGTTGACCTTGAATTGAGATGTCCGACACGGGCAGGTCCTTGCGAGACGGTTAACGGTATGCCGGGCTTTCGGTCGACTGGCGGCAGTCCCAAGAAAGGGGCTGACTGGCAAGTGCCGCGACCAGGATAGGGCACCTATCAGCTTACCTTGCGAAATTGCCGGCACACCAAATGCTTGACCACAATGAATGGGCGATTAGGATTGACCGTATAGGACTTTGTCGGTCAGGCAACAGGTGTCTTCCAGCCGCGAAAAGTCCGCCTCTCTGTGAGACCGCTACTGTAGCTCGTCCTGCAGTTTTCGCCATGGGAAACATCCCACTGCGAGGGCGAAGTCGGACGTAAAGCGGCGGCCTCTTTCGACTGCCGCGTCGGGCATCCACGCTGTGTTAGAGCCTGATTCGCGTTCGCACTTCGCACCGGCTGTTCGGGGTGCTTCAGATTCTTCCGCCTTTTTTCAGGCGTAGGGCAAGTTCATGTGCGATTCGGTCATTCCGGGGGAATGTCCGCGCGCCGGGATTTCATGTCGCGCTGCCGGTACGAGTGGATGCCTCTGGGAGGGCCGACAACCACGTAACACTCCGCAGGATGGATAGGGCCCAATGGCCGAGAATCCACAGGAAGTCCGATGAGTCCGCTCAGGTTCGACGCGTGAATTTCTGCTTCTTGAAAACGGCATCTTGATAATGACACTTGCATCGAAGCGAAACACCGGAATCGTATTGGCGGGCGCTGTTCTCATCTCGCTAGCCAGCGTCAGCACGCTGTGGGCGACGCCGTTAGTGGTCGATAGCTTCAGTCTGCAGATCTCGGAAGACATCAGCAACTACAACAGCTTGAGTCCTTCGATGCAGTCTTCATTGCGTTTGGTCGCTCAGGATCGGCCCAATTTCGCGATTACGAACACCTCGACGACGTCGTCCATTACGGCCTTCTTCATGACGATGGGGAATAGCACCTATAGCTTTGGCTCATTGATTTTTTCACCAAGTGCCACAGAGCCGACGGTCGACACATTCCTGCCCGGCGCTGCTCCTGGATTGCACGCGAATTCCAACTTTGTATCGATGACTTATAGCAATTTCGTACCGAACCTGACGTACGATTTTCGCGCTAATATCGATCGAGTTTCCGATGGCGGCGCGAGCCTGACGAACTATCGAGCCGCGTTGGCCGGCGGCACGGACGCGAGTCAATGGGCCGTGGTCAATGTGGCCTTCTCGGACGGAGTCTCGCTGCACGAGGTAATTACCCCCAGCGATATCTCGGGCACGGCGGCGAATACTGTGTATTCCTATTTTTATTGTCCCCCCAGTGCGCCGCCGGTCGCGCAGATCGCTATCTCGGCTCAGGCGACGCTGGAAACTACGGTGCCGATAACACCGGTGACGCCGGCCCCTGAACCGACCGCATGGCTATTGGCGGCCCTTGGCGCCGTGTTCATGGGATTGGCCAGACTTCGATGTCGCCTAGCGATTTAGCCGCCGAGCGACCGGGCGGAGCCAATTCATTTGATCAGACGATCACAACAGCCCACTCGCTGCGCGGCCCCTTTTGCGGGGCCATGAGCATTTCTTGCTGTTGAATTCTCGGGCGCCGCCTTCCTCGCCAGTGCTAGCCCCCCTTCGGTAAACTTTTCTGGTTTGCGAGAGCTTGTTGTCTGGCCAAACTTTTGCGGTCTTAACGGAAAATCCGCAAGGGAGGACTCTGCGGGTGTCGAAGAGAATTCCGGACCGCGTCATAGCGGTTGCGCACTGTCGGCCTTTGGCCGGGCTCATAGTGCGTCCAAAAATCAGCACTGCGCTAACCTGGGGGGGTTACGATGAGCGGCTCGAGGCGCGGATGGTCTCTGCTCGCAATGGCAGCGATCCTGACCGGAACTAATAACACCTGGGCGGCAGACAGGCAGGCCCCGCC
>DASXEJ010000253.1 GCA_036490175.1 Pirellulales bacterium
CAGTGCCTCGCGCGCCAAACGAACGGGCGACTTCGTCATCCGACGCGTCGTTGCCTCGCGCATCGCTGTCCCTCCCTGGACCAGCCAACAACCAAAACAACCGACCAAACATAGCCCATCCAATCAGTTTTCAACAGAGCAGAGCGACTGAATAAGGACCTAGAGACGATAGTCATGCTAAAGCCTGTCCGTTGAAGGCCAAATACGATGCGTCGGGTCAAGCGAGCCATGGGCTGTTACTCTGATGCGGCGCGGTCGGTTCGGAGAAGAGTGCCAGAGGCAGAGGTGTTTCGTGACGATATGGGTAGTAGGATGCGATACCTTGATGATTATGTTCTTGGCATCGGCTTGAAAGGTATTTTCTATGATCAAATTCAAAGTCCAAGGTCCGTATGAGGTCGAACCGATTCACGCACCGGGAGGAAAGCTGATCGAAAAGAGTGCTGTCGAGAAGTTTTGGTCCGACGCTGATAAATCTGAGCTTGCTGAATACGTCGGTTGCTACGTATTCGGATTTCGCTCGAGCCGAGGGATCGTTCCTGCTTACGTAGGTCAAGCGAAGACTGGCTTTAGGAACGAGTGCTTTGACCACCACAAACTCACGCACTATAACACCGCCCTGGTTAAACGTAAGTCGGGGACGCCCGTGATGTTCTTCGTATGCAAGGCCGAAGGGTCAACGCACGAGTTCGAGGCTTGTATTGATCGCGTTGAGTATCTTTTGATTCAATTTGCTCTTACGCGAAACAACGACCTGACGAATGTGCATATCGCGGACTGGTGCATCCAAGGCGTGTACCGGAATTCTATTGGACATAAGTCCGAGAGCGCGGCCTTGTTTTGCAAAATGATGGGAATGGGTATCGAAGGGTCTCATCACGAGGATGAGGAGGATGAAGAAGTCGAGCCCGCTCCCTTGGCAAGTGACGCTCCGGCGCTCTCCGCGAAGGATCTTGGCGAACTGGGTGACCAACTGAAAGAATAAACACATGTATCCCCGACCATCGTCGTCGCATTACCCAAATCGTGATGCGCTCGATGAGCGATGGAATGCATTTCGAGTGAGATAAGGGACGGCGTCCTAAGTCGGTTCGACTAAGGCCACCTACCCAACATCCCCCAACTCCAGCACCTGTCCGTAGCGCACCAGCACCATGCGTCGCAGGCGCTCGTGTTCCGGCTTGGCCAGGCCGGGGTCTCCTTCGACCAGTTGTTGCGCATCGCGGCGGGCTTCTTCCAGTACCGCTGCGTCGGCCACTGGATCGGCGATGCGCAACGGCGGCAGTCCATGTTGGCGCGTTCCCAGCAGGTCGCCCGGGCCGCGCAGCGCGAAATCGATCTCGGCCAGCTCGAAACCGTCGGTCGAATTAACGAACGCCTCCAGCCGCTGCTGCGAGTCGGGCGAGGCTGGCTCGGCGAAGACGCAGCAATAGCCAGGGTGGGCCCCGCGGCTAATCCGCCCCCGCAGCTGATGCAATTGGGCCAACCCGAATCGTTGACCGCTTTCGATGGCCAGCAGCGTGGCATTGGGCACGTCGACGCCCACCTCGACCACTGTGGTCGAAACCAGCACCTGCGTTTGGCCACTGCGAAACGAATCCATCACGGCGTCTTTCTCGGCGGCGTTCATACGGCCGTGGACCAGCCCCAGACGAAAGGCTTCGAGCGGTCCATTGGCGAGCGACTCGTAGGCCTGCGCGAGGCTGGTCGCGTCGACCTCGCTCGAAGTCTCGACCAGCGGCACGACCACGTAACCCTGCCGCCCTTCGCGCAGCTTACGGCAGTAGAAGTCCCACCATTTGTCGCGCTGCTCAGGCGTCGCCAGATACGTTCGCACCGCTTGCCGGCCTGGCGGCATGTCGCGCAGTGTCGAAACATCCAAATCGCCGAATAGCGTCATGGCCACGGTGCGCGGAATCGGAGTGGCCGTCATGACCAGGTAGTGCGGATCGAGCCCGGCTTGTTTCAGGCTGGCCCGCTGTCGGACGCCGAACTTGTGCTGTTCGTCGATGACGACCAGCCCGAGCTTGGCAAACTCGACATCCTCCTGCACGATGGCCTGGGTGCCGATCACCAGATCGAGTTCGCCGGCCGCGATCTTGGCCAGCGTCTCGCGGCGCGCGGACGTGGTGAGCGATCCGGTCAAAAGTCCCCATCGTACGCGGCTGGCGGTGAGGAACCCTTCGATTGTGGCGGCATGTTGTCGCGCCAGAATCTCTGTGGGTGCCATCAGCGCCGTTTGTTGACCGTGGGCGATCGCCAACAGGATCGCATACACAGCGACCACGGTCTTGCCACTTCCTACGTCCCCCTGCACCAGCCGATTCATCGGATGGGGCCGCGCCATGTCGGCCACGACGTCGGCGATCATCTGATTCTGGCCTGCGGTCAGCTCGAAGGGAAAAAGCCGGCGAATCCGCGCGTCGATCTTGGCTGTTGCTTCCAGCGGCGGAGACTGTCGCAGATCACGCTGCGCATGACGCTTAATGGCCAGTGCCAATTGCATGACCAGCAACTCTTGATAAACGAAGCGGCGCCGCGCGCGTTGCAAGTCGTCGCGGCTGGCCGGCTGATGAATATGCTCGACGGCTTCGCGGATGGGGGCCAGATCGTGTGCGGCCAGGTACTCAGCCGGAAACACCTCGTCCAATTGCTCGGCCAGCGACTCGACCACGGCGCTCACGATGCGGCGCATCTGACCCTGCCGGATTCCCTCCGTCAGCGGATAGACTGGCAGCAATTTGCCGCGCGGATCGGTGTCGTCTCCCTCCAGGTATTTCAGGTCGGGATGGACCATCTCCCAAATGCCGCCACGTGAGCGCACCTTGCCGGCTAGCAATAGTTCCTGCCCGACGGGCAGCCGGCGCGCCATAAATGGCTGATTGAACCAAACCGCGCGGACGTTTCCTCCCTGGCAGCGGATCAAGGCGCCGAGCACGGTCCCTCCCGACGAGGTATTGCGTTGATCCAGCTCGACGACCGTTCCGTGCAGACGTACCAGCGACTCGTCGCGCAAGTCGGCGATATTGGTCAGCTCTGTCAGATCCTGGTAGTCGCGCGGGAAGAAGAAGATCACATCGCGCGCAGTCTCCAGCTCTAGCTTGCTTAGCAGTTCGGCCCGTTGCGGCCCCACGCCTTTGAGGAACTGGACCGGCGTCAGAAACGCTTCGGCGGACGTCTTGGGCGAAGTGCTGGACATGGCCCCATTCTACCGAGGAACGTGTCGGCACCTAGGCAGCGCCGGACGCGACGCGGCTGGCTAGCGCAGACGCTGGTATGCTGCCACGGCCAACTCGTCGCAGCGGTCGTTTTCGGGATGGCCACTATGGCCGGCGACCCGCGTGTATTTCAGTTGGTGCTTGGCGATCAATTCGTCGAGCTTGCGCCACAGGTCTTCGTTCTTCACCTCGGCCCATCGCTTCCCCTCGCGGCGCCGCCAGCCGTTGGCTTTCCACTTGGGCATCCATTCAGTCAGCCCCTTGCCCACGTATACGCTGTCGGTCAGAAGTTCGACGGTCGAGGGGCGAGTGAGTGCTTCGAGTCCGCGCACGACGGCCGTCAGCTCCATGCGATTGTTTGTCGTGTCGGCTTCGGCGCCAGATTGCTCGACCTCTTTGCCAGAGGAGGGATGCCGCAAGATGAAGGCCCAGCCGCCCGGGCCAGGATTTCCGCTGCAGCCTCCATCTGTGAACAGTTGCACTTCGGTTTCAAACGTCGATGCGGTCTTTGCCATGATCAGAGCGACAGCGTGGGGATGCGCGTATGTGTCGGAATGCTTGGGCTACGATGCCGAGTGTCCTAATTGACTCGATCGCGCTGCGCCACACAAGCCACCTTGTGCGATCGTGTGCAGATGTTCGCGCGAATCGGCGCGGAGAAGCCGCGCGATAACGAATGCTTAGGGACGCGCGGCGCTTGAACCGGCCGGAACTGGCCGATCGTATTCCTGTCGCGCTGGGTCGTCCACGGCTGGCATCGTCGTGGGCAGGGCCGTCGCGAACTGCACCTGGTCCGGCAGGCCCCACGGCAACCGCACCATGAACTCGCTTCCTTTGCCTAACTCGCTCTTCAAAGTGATTTCGCCGCCTAGCAGTTTGCAAAGCTCCTTGACGATCGATAGCCCGAGCCCGGTGCCGGAGAACTCGCGTGTCATGGCATCGCCACCGGTCATGACGGAATGCCCCTGCCGGAATTTTTCGAAAATCGTGATCTGATCTTCTTCGGCGATGCCCACGCCCGTGTCGGTGACGACCAGCAGCAGGTCGCCCCCCGCGTCGCGGCGGGCCGAGACGACGATACGCCCCCCCTCGGGCGTGAATTTTATGCCGTTGGAGAGCAAATTGTTCAGGATCTGCTGCACCTTGCTCTGATCTTGATGCAATTCAGGCAGGTTTGGCGCCACGTCAACGTCGAGATCGATATTCTTGCGCTCGGTCAGAGGGCGCGCCATGTCGCACTGCGAGATGACCACATGCTCGATCGGGAAATCGGTCAGCCGAACTTCCATCTTGCCGCTCTCGATTTTGGCAAGGTCGAGAATGTCGTTGATCATGTCCAACAGCATCTTGCCGGACTTTTGGATGTTCTGCACGTAGCGCTTCTGCCGATCGTCGAGCGAATCGATCGAACCCAATACGTCGCTGAAGCCAATGATGCTATTGAGCGGAGTGCGCAGTTCGTGACTCATTGTGGCCAGGAAGTCGCTCTTCAGCCGATTCATCTCGAAGAGCCGCATGTTCATCTGGGCAAGCTCGTCGACTTTGACGTCCAGGTCGAGGTTCAGATGGCGCAATTCTTCCTGGGCCGACATCAGGTGGCGAAGCATGCGATTGAACGCGACACCCAATTCTTCGAACTCGTCGGCCGTGTGGATATCGGCCCGCTGCTCGACATTGCCACGGCTAACCGCATCGCTGACGTCGCGCAGGTGCTTGAGCGGCTTGACGATCACGTACCGCACGATGACGTACGAGGCCACCATTGCCAGGAACACGGTGATAAAGGCCGTGCCCAACAAAACGGCGCGGTTCTTGGCCAGGTCGATCCGCGTGGGATTATTGGGAATGTCGACACGGGCCACCGAGATCAAATCGCCGGGTTCGGGGGGCCGGCCATACGAAACTCCCAAGCTCCCTAAGCTGGCGACGGCCGTGGTGGGGTCGTTGCCTGCGCCGGTCGACGCAGGCCGGTGGCAGACGATCGTGCACGAGTCTTGCACGCGTATGGGCTGATAGTATAGATACTCAGAGCCATCCTTCGAGAACCGGTGGTCGTACTCGGGCTCGTTTTTCTCCGTCGGCTGTTTACGGAAGCGCTCGATCAGACGCCGCTCGAAACTATCGACCGGCTGTTCGATCGAAGGGGCCGATGTCTCGCCGATAAAGCGGACCGGAACGTCTTTTTGTTCCAGGTCGGCACTGAAGAGCGGAATGATGGCCTTGAACTCTTTGTTCGTTTCCAGCTTTTCCCAATGAGTGCGGGTCAGAGCCGTGTCGACCAGCAAACGCCCGCGGTCGGGGTTTTGTTTGTAGACGAGCGCCTCGGTCTGCCGGCCGTACCACCAAAAGCTGCCGGTGATCAACAGCAGCAAGCACGCGCCGAAAAGAAAGCGGCATTTCCGCTCGAGACTCGTCTCGCCCAGCACGTGTTTGAATGACCGATACGACATTCTGTCAGGCAGTCCATTCGTTCGGGGTGAACGGTCTCTCGACGCGGGCGACTCCGGTTCGCCCCGGCATTGTAACGTCTGCCGCGCGAAAGACGGGACGCGGATTCGTACCTGTATTGTAAATCCAGGCGATTTGCGGGGCCAAGGTCAATCGCCGCGGCTTTAATTTGGACGTCATGGCTCCGTTTACAGCATATCCAGTGGATCGACGTCGGCGATCCACTGCGTGTCGTCGGGCGGTGTCAGCGTTTGTTGCACCTGTCGCACGGCAGCACGCAGGGCCGCGCCGTCGGCCCCCTGCAACTGTAATTGAAAGCGGTACTTACCGCGAAGTTTGGCGATCGGCGCGGGCGCCGGACCTAGGATCCTCACCGCGGGATTCGAAGGCTCTAAGAGCGATTTGCAATGCGTGGCCAGTGCCTCGGCAAATTCCTTGGTCAGCCGCTCGCTGGTCCCGCGAATGACAAGCCGGATCATGTCGGCAAACGGTGGGTAGCCGAGCAAACGCCGTAGCGGCAGCTCGCGCTCGGCAAACGAGGAGTAATCGTGACGCACGGCCGCCTGAATCGCGGGATGATCGGGGCTGAACGTCTGCACCAACACGCGCCCCCCACGCGGACCGCGCCCTGTCCGTCCGGCAACCTGGACCAGTAATTGAAACGTGCGCTCGGCGGCGCGAAAATCGGGCAAGTGCAGTGCCGTATCCGCGTTGACGACTCCCACCAGCGTGACATCGGGGAAATCCAATCCCTTGGCAATCATTTGCGTCCCAAGCAGGATGCGGACCTCGCCCTTGCGAAATGCGGCCAGCGCACGCTCGTGGCTACCGCGGGCTTGCATAGTGTCGGTATCCATCCGCAGCGACGGCACGTCGGCAAAACGGGCCCGCACTTCTGCCTCGAGCTTTTGCGTCCCCAATCCCCGGTACCGGATGCCGGGAGAACTACACTGCGGGCAGACGTGTGGCGCCGCAATCTCGTAGTCGCAGTAATGACAAAGCGCGACCTCGCGCTGCCAGTGATGTGTCAGCGCAATGTCGCAGTGAGGACAGCGGACCACCTCGCCACAGGCCGGGCATTGCAAGTGCGTCGAGTAGCCACGCCGGTTCAAAAGCAATATCACCTGCCCTCCGTCGGCAAGCGCCTTTTGCATGGCCAGCCGCAACGGGCGGCTCAGGGCGCTCGCGCCCGGGCCACGCTCGAACTCATTCCGCAAGTCGATCGTGCGCACGTCGGGCAACGGCCGATCCAGCACCCGGCGGGGCATGTCGAGCATCTGATAAACGCCCTCCTGCGCGCGGTGCCAACTCTCGAGCGACGGCGTGGCCGAACCCAACACCAGCGGCACTCCCTCGCTTCGTGCGCGCTCCAAGGCCACGTCGCGCGCGTGGTAGCGCGGCGCGCTATCCTGCTTGAACGACGCCTCGTGCTCTTCATCCAGCACGATCAATCCTAAACGAGGAACCGGCGCGAAAACGGCGCTGCGGGCACCGACGACAACGGGCACTTCGTCGCGGGCGATACGCTCCCAGTGCCAGCTGCGCTCGGCGTCGGTCATATGGCTGTGCAGTACGGCAACCTGGCCAAACCGCGCCCGGAAACGTTGCTCGGTCTGCGGCGTCAGGCTGATCTCGGGGACCAGTACGATGGCTTGCCGCCCGTAGGAGACAACTTCTTGAATCGCGCGGATGTAGACTTCGGTCTTGCCGCTACCAGTGATGCCGTGCAGCACGATCGTTTGCTGCCGCCCCGATTCAAGCGCGCTTTGGATCGCGGCCAGGGCGCGCAGTTGATCCTCGTTCATCTCGTGATTTTCTTCACGCGCCGCCACGGGCTTGGCAAAAGCATCTTGCCGGACCCGGGCGACGTCGGACCGGATCAGTCCCTTGTGACGTAACGCCGTGATCGGCGCCGGCGTGCAGGGGACCGTGGCCATCAACTCGCCGGGCAACACCGGCTTGCCGAGCTCCGCCAACTTGCGCAAAACCAGGGCCTGTTTGGCGGGCAACTTCAACTCGTCGATGCGTGCCGCGACGTCGGCGTCGACCGATAGAAACGTCGCCTGGCGCGTCCCGGCATGGTGCCGCACTGCGGCTGGCAGCATCGTATCGAGGGCTTGTGTCCAGGTGCACAAATAGCGATCGGCGATCCATTGGCTCAGTCGAAACGTCGCCGGGCTGAGCAAGCATTGCTCGTCGACGACGTCCGCCACTTCTTTGAGCCTTCGTGAGGCGGCTTGCGTCGACAGTCCGACGCAATAACCAATACGCGTGCGGTCGCCGTGCCCCAGCGGCACCGTCACTCGGCTGCCGATTTGCACGCGGGGCCGCAGCCTGTCGGGCACGCTATAGTCGAGAGGCTCTGTCGGACCCACAGGAAGCAATACGGCCGCCACCAGCACTTCGGCCGTGTCGTCGGCTTCCCAGGGGGCCGGTTCCTCGCCGAAAAGTTGCTGCTGGTGGCCGATATTCACGTCGCTATTACCGAGGGCGTCGACTAAGGGGACCCGTGGCCGACGGCCAATGAGTCGGTTACGATATTGCGAACACGGATCGATCGATGGTCGCGGTAAGCGCGCACGAATCGCACCGGCCCGCAATTCAATATGGGCCTCGGGCGTCGGTCCTGCAACGGCTGCGAGGATCGCACTTCATGCGGTTAGGCTTGTTTGGTGGAACATTCGACCCGGTGCATTATGGGCATTTGCTGTTGGCGGAATGTTGCCGCGAGCAGTGCCAGCTGGACGAGGTGTGGTTTCTACCCGCTGCGACCCCGCCCCACAAGCAATCGCGCCCCTTGACGCCCGCTGCACAGCGCATCGAAATGTTGCAGCTAGCGGTCGGCGGGCACCGGCCGTTTCAGGTATGCGCCTTGGAGATCGAGCGCGGCGGCGTCAGCTACACGGTCGACACGCTGGCGGAACTGGCACAGCAAGAACCGGGACGCGAGCTGTTTTTTCTGCTGGGGGCCGATTCGCTGGATGATCTGCCCCACTGGCGCGAGCCGGCCAGGCTTTGCCAAATGGCGGTGCCGGTTGCGGTCTGCCGGCCTGGCGCCCCGCAGCCAAACTACGACGTGCTGGCTCCCTTGGTGCCGCCAGAGCGCTTGGCCGAGATTCGCCGGCATCTTGTCAACATGCCCCAGATCGGCCTCAGTAGCCGCGAGATTCGCAGCCGCATCGCAGCAGGGGAAAGCATTCGCTTCCGTACGCCGCGCGCAGTCGAGAAATACATCCAGAGCCACGAACTCTACCGGCAGGTCGACGAAATCGCGGGCGATCGGCCGGGCAAATCGTCAGGCGAAGACTGCTAGCCCTGCCGCTGCCGAAGATATAGAACGCCGTCGGCAACGGAGCGCGATCAAGCCGCCTGGCGACCTGCTAAAAAACTACGCAGGCGAGGATCCAGTTCGACGGGGCGTGGTGAAGTATCTCGCTGAGAAACTTCCCGAGCTAGTACTTCGGCGACGACCCGCAGCTGTTCGCCCGGGCCGCTTCCCAAGTCGAGAAACAACCACTTCTCGCCCTTGATCTCACAGCCGCCGCCGCCCCCATCGAGCCAATCTTGCCGCAGGTGGTAACCCAACTGCTGGACTGCCTGCAGCGCCTGTTCCAAAAGATCGACTGTGTGCATCCTAGCTTCTCCAAGCCGCCCGGAATTCCTTTCGGCGGTAACCCTCGTAGCGGGCGGATTATAGCGGCTTGCGTTTCAGTTGCCCAGCTGAGTGCGACGATACGAACCAAGTGGCTAACTCTCAACCGTTCAATGGGTTAGTTAGCTCGGCCGGCGCAAGACAGTGAGTTCGGCGAAATCGCAAAAGGTGTTCCGCTCGCGCGGCACAGTAGCGCCTCAGAGAATGGCGCAAGTTCGGTCAACTTTGCGGGAGCGAAAGTTAACTATGGGCGACGAGAATCAGGCGACTCTCGAAGAGCAAGTGGCGATCCTCAAAGAACGCCTGGCTCAGGCCCAAAAGCTCACTGCGCTCGGCGAGTTGGCGAGCACTACGACGCACGAATTCAACAACGTGCTGACCACGATCATTAACTACGCCAAGCTAGGCATGCGCCACTCGGACCAGCCGACGCGCGAGAAGGCCTTCGAAAAGATTCTCGCTGCCGGCTTGCGGGCGGCGCGGATCACCAGCACGATTCTCGGCTTCGCGCGCAATCGCACCAACAACCTCGAACCGACGAACATGTTCAAGCTCGTCGACGACACGCTGCTATTGTTGGAACGAGAGTTGAACAAGTACCGCGTGACCGTCGAGAGATACCTCGACGATGTGCCACCCACGCTGGCCAACCCAAATCAGATTCAACAGGTCCTGTTGAATTTGCTGATCAATGCCCGCCAGGCGATGCCGCAAGGGGGGCGCGTGGTGATCAAGCTGTCGTTGGACGCTGACAATGATATGGTCGACCTGATCGTGCGCGACAATGGCTGCGGCATGTCGCCCGATGTGATGCGGCGGATTTTCGATCCCTTCTACACGACCAAGAAGGGGCCCGACGCCAGCGGCAAGGGTGGCACCGGCCTGGGGCTATCGATGTGCCGCGAAATTCTCGAAGCCCATCACGGTCGCATTCGCGTCGACAGCACGCCGGGCAAGGGAACAGCGTTCACTCTCAAGCTGCCCATCGCCCACGAAACACCAGTCGTTGCACACGACGCGACGACGACTTCTGACATGACAGGTCCGCTGTCTTCGGCCACGCTGTCGTCGGCGTCTCTGACGTCCGTACCTCCTGCGCCCGCCAGCTAATTAGGCGGAGGCGTAGCACACTCGGCGGGAGACAGCCCAGGTGGGGCGCCCATGCGGGCCAGCAGATCCGCGATCATCCGCTGTTCGAGCGCCGTGTCGCGACCGATCGGAATCCAACCCAACGTGAAGGGCTGCGGCCCAATCGGTCCGTGGGCGCGTCCATAGGTCGGAAAGCTGTCGAGCGTCGTGGTCGGCCCTTGCGTTTGATCGTTGTAACGATCCAGCGAGTCGTCATTGCGGAAGGTGGCGTTGCCAGCGCTCGAATGGTCCGGTCTCCGCAAGTCTTCCAGTTGCTTGTAAACCGCGATCTCGACCAAATAGCCATTTTCGGCGGGAACAACCTGAATCAGCGCCTGACGGCGAATAGTTTGGAACGTCGATTCCAAACGCTCGTAGTAATTGACCGTGTCACGTCGCCACGGTTCGAGCAACGTGGCTCCCAACTCGGGAACCGTGTCGATGCGCCCCAGTGTCGGCATGTTGTTCACCAGGCGAACGCGATCTTCGCTCTGGATCTCGAAGTAGTTGTCAACGACCGCCACCAGCTGATCCCAAAAAACGTCGCGATCGATCGGCGGCGCTAAGACCGGGTTGTCGTACGTGACCATCGGCGGCTTCGTCGTGGCGCAGCCAGGCAGCGCATACAGCAGCAACACCAGGATGAGGCTAGCAAAGTAGCGCATAGCTATTCACAAGGGGCACGGCGGCCGCGGCGCGCGGCACAACCCACAGATCATTTGTCGGACAGACAGCAGAAATGAGCGCAGAAAACCCGGAAGAGGCTGCGTAGTCTGGCGAAATCACCGCTGGCACGCAAGATCATCCAGTTTGGGCGGCGCGCGATGGGAAACCAGCGGCGGCAGGTCTGGATAAATTGGGAAGGATTGGAGGGTGCTGCTGGCACGTAGTCTATAGCGTCGGCGCGACGTTAACGCAGCAATTCGATCGTGAACGTCGTGCCCTGTCCGACCATGCTGTCGATGTGGATCCGGCCGCCATGATCGTTGATGGTACCGTGTACCAGGCTCAGGCCCAGCCCCATACCTCCCGAGGTTCGCCGCGTGGTGAAGAAGGGATCGAACATATGCACCTGCACCTCGGGCGAAATGCCTAAGCCGGTATCTTTTACACTTACCAGGCAAGCGTCGTCCGTCATCGTCGTCGAGATTGTCACGGACACAGCCTCCGGTCGAGACTCGATCGCGTTGCGCAAAATACTCGTCATGGTCTGCTCGATGGCCATGGGGTTCATCCGGACCGGTTCTACTCTTGCGTCGAGTTCGACCTGAAGCGTGGCATTGCGACGCATCGCATACGCCAAGACGCGCTCGACGGAACGACGCACTACCTCGTTAAGGTTGTGCGCTCCTTTGTCGGTCGGCTCGTGGCGGGCGAAGCTCAGTACGTTTTTGACGATACGGCCGCAACGCTCCGCATCGTCCTTAATGGCCGTCAGGCAGCTGACAAGTTTCTGGTCGTCGCCCCCTTCCCAGGCAGCCAATCCCATTTCGGCCGCCAACAATATCGTGCCGACCGGATTATTGATTTCGTGCGCGATGCCGGCCGCCAACGTGCCAAGCGAGGCCATTCGTTCCGCCGAGCGGAGCGTTTGTTGCGACGCCTCGAGCGCCCGGGTCCGCGAGCGCACCAACTCTTCCAAGTGTGCCCGATGTCGCTCGAGTTCTTGCTTGACACGTCGGCTGGTCGTGATGTCTTCGATCTGGGCGAGGCCGTGAACGCGCCGTCCGGCGCTGTCGTTTACCGCGGTTGAGGTGACGCGTGCCCAGACCACGCGGCCATCTTTGGCCAGGTAACGCTTTTCCGCAACGTGTATTTGCGTTCCGTCTCCTGATAATTCCCCCAGCCGTGCGGCGGTGGCTGCTTTGTCGCCAGGGTGCGTTATTTGCAAAACAGGCAAGCCGGTTAATTCTTCCTGCGTGTAGCCCAACATGCGACAAAAGGACTGGTTTACTTTCAACAAAGTATGATCCAAACCGATCATGATCATGCCGATCGGCGCCGCATCGAAAGACGAACGAAAACGCTCCTCGCTCTCGCTCAAACCTGACTGCGCGAGTTTGCGTTCAGTGATATCGCGGTTGATCACCAGCACCGTCTCGACAGTCCCTTGGGTGTCGAACTCGGGAGTGATTCGCGATTCGAAAGAACGTGGACCCGAGAGACTCGGTAGCGCGAATTCGAGCAAGGCCGGCAGGGCGCTTTCGAACACCTGCGTGAGCGAATCCTCCCACAGGCGGACAAGCTCTTCAGACAAACCCATTTCGCGAATCGTTCGGCCAAGGTATGCCTCGACCTTCAATCCGGTAATCTGTTCGATCTGGCGATTTACGAATAAATGCTGCAACTGGCGATTGAAACGCCCGATGACGTCCGGAACATTGTCGGTCAGCGAGCGCAGTTCTTGGTCGCGCCGCCGCAATTCGTACTCGAAGTGCCGTTGCTGAGTGCTGTCGCTGGACATGCCGAGCACCTCGACAATACGTCCGGCGTCGTCGAGCAATGGAATATAGTTGGCAACGTAATGAAACACGCCGAGTGGACCGCTAAAGGCGCACTCGGCCGTCTGGGGCAAGCCGGTTTCGATCGCGCGACGCAGGTGTGGCAGGTAAACATCGGTGACCTGGGCCGGCAATAACTCTTCGTCGCGGCGCCCGATGATGTGCTCGGACGTGCGACCCAGGAATTTCATTAGCGCCTTGTTCACGAAGCGGAACCGCTGGTCGCCATCGTAGATGGCGCAGGGGGCAGGCACATTATCGAACACGAGCCAGAATCGATCGCGGACTTCGCGTATTCCTTCAGGAGCGTGCGCTTCGTCGGTTCGGGTGTTTTGCCCGCCAGGCACTGTTCGTTGGGACATCGGATTCCTCGTTCACCGTGAATTCCGTCAAGGCAGCGAAGATCTACACTTCCGCCGATGGCACTAGGTTTGGGACGGCGCGCCCGCCCGCCCGCTCTTTCCGACGTACCAGACAACGGTGAGCAGCAAAAAGTGCGATGGGTGCCAGCGGCCAGCCAATCCAATAGGCTAGTTCTGGCGCACGGCCCACGCCGCGGCTCAATGTAACGTCAAATGCGACGCGCTGCGATTCGGTATGCGAATCGGCAACCGAGACGGTGACGTTCCAAGGACCGGACTCGTCCCAGCGGCCGAGCGCCGACAATAACAGCTTGTTCGTTGCGTCGGCGGTTGTCGCCCGGGCGCGAACTAATTTACCCGTCGCGACGTGGCAAGCATCGACCGTCACGGCAACATCGCGTGCGACCTGGCCGGTGGCCGTCTCCTGCACCAGAACGCTGACGTCGACCATGCCGCTAGCGGGCGGCGTGGGAGACGTGAAGACCGCGATGCGCCACGGACCGGCCTGCTCGTTGACGCGCAGCCGACCACCATCGGCCCGCACGAACGCGCCGCCCATTGACCATAAAATGAATATCAGTGGATAGACGATTGTTTTCCAAGCGTTGATCATCCGCCACCCCCTGCAACTCCACCACCGAATGATGGGATCGTCCCGCGCATTTCCATAGGTTGCAGCAAGATCCAGACACCCAGTCCAAACAGCACGAGCGACAAGGCCCACCACGGCAGTGCCGCGACCGCGGGCCGTTGCCGGCTTTTATCGGACTTCGTCGCAATCAGATAAACCAGATACAGCGAAGCCAGCAAGCCGAAGTCCAAGATCATGATCTCGGCACGCACGAGCCAGGCGGGCGGCTCGACAGCACAGCAGCTTCGCACCAGGCGATCGGCCCCGGTGATGTGCCACCCCCAGTCTGACAAGAAACGCATGCCGGCCGGAATGAAAGCCAGTGCGCCGGTGGCAAGATGAAAACCGTAGTGCGCCAACCACATGGCGGCTCCCAGCGGCGTCAAGGCGGCGGCAAACCGTGTCGCGTTTTGTAACGTTGTCTCGGCGCTTCCGCTTCCTTGCTTGCTGCACGCGGCACTGGCGAAGATCGCCACCGCCGGCAGGGCAAGCAAACTGAGTGCCAGGTAGCCTGATTCGATCGTTATGCCTGATAGGCCGAAGGCTTCTCCGACCCGATCTTCGGCGGCCACAATCGGTGCGATCATCCCGCCGGCATTGGCGAAGGCCGCGAACAACAGCAGCAGCGACAGCGCGGCGACATCCGTGCGTCCTGCCGCCTCATCCATAGGCCGCATGCTGAACGCGGCACCTGAGGTGGCGATGGGCATCGTCGCCAGCACGCCAATATTCGTCGATGGGCAAGCCTGCACGCAATCCAGGCAGAACGTGCAATCGAGATTGCCGGTCTTGCGCGGCGCGAACAAGTGCATCTCGCAGCCGCGCACATCGGGCCCGCCGCGGATACATTCCTTCGTACGGCATGTCGCGCACACCTGCGGTTCGTGGACGCGCACTTGCCAAGGCGAAACAAGTGACTGCACAAACTGAAACTGGCCAATGGGACATACATATTTGCAGAACGAAGCGTCCCGAAACATCATGTCGACGGCGAACGCACTCACGAAATAACCGACCACGATCCAGGCCGTCCACCACGGGCTGCTCCACAGATCGAGCGCCTCGTATGCCCAGAAGAAGACGAGCAAAAGTCCCACCGCAAGCCATTTGGACCGCAGCCGGGCGGGCCACTCGCGGGCGGGGGACAGCCACCGCCGCGCGATGGAGCGCGGCAGCGTAAAGGGGCAGGCCATACAAAACCAGTTGCCGGCGGTCAGGAGCGTCAATACGACCAGTCCGCGCCAATGAATCCAAGGCAGCACGCCGGCCAGATTCAAAGAGGCCACCTGCGTGCCGGTCAGCCCATCGACAACAATCACTGCCGCGATGCCCAAAAGCAAGACTTGCAGAATCCGCCGTGTCGCGGAGTGACGAAGCGTGCGCCCTAGCACAGGCACGCGCAACAAATCAAACGCGGCCGGATGTTGCGCCGTATCCTGTATGGCCACGACGAGCGAATCCGCACTTACCGCTCGAACGACGGGCACATGCGGGCGCAGAGGAGCAATCATTTCGGTCAGCGAAACAATCGGTAGTGACTCGCCGCGCGAAATCGCTGCGATCGTCGCGACAACTGCCTGTGACGGCACGGGACGCCAACCTGGTTCTTCGTGTCCGGCATTTGGTATATCGCGTGCCGCACTTCGAGCAAGTGAACGAGCGTGCGGATCGGTTCGCCTCTCGCTGTGGCGAACTCGGGCAAGTACTTCGATCGCGGCGGGCTGCTGGCGGCCATACAAGAGGGTGAAGCCCAGATACACAAGCGGGATCAGATAGGCGATAAGTCCGGCGACCCACATCATCGCACCGGCCATGGCCTGATCCGTAAGCGCTGAGAGGCCGAAGACGCGCGGCACGGCTTCGTAGCGTGGGTAGATTACACGGTCGGCGAATGTAAGAAAGGCACAAACGACCGTCGCCGGCATCGCCGCCAGAAACAAGTACGGTAGCATCGCGACCCGCGGCCATACCGCCTGGCTAGGATAAGGCTGCACGACCGGCCACCAGAACAACAGCGCACTTGCAAAAAAACAGGCGTGCTCGACGCGATGCCAAAAATCGGATGCCAGCGCCAACTCGTAAAACCAGGGAATGTGCCAAACCCATAGCACGACAGTGGCGACCGACCAGGCAACGGCCGGATGCGTGAGTGCCCGCAGTGCGACGCGAAATGCGCGCCACTGCACGATCGGCATGATCCAGTATTCCAGCACGGGGGCCGGCAGGCCGTGCATGAATGGCAGCTGCGGCGCGGCCCAGCAGATGAGCGGCGGCGCTACGAACATCAGCAACAAGTGCTGCGCCATGTGGACCGACAGCAGCAGACCGGCGAACGGTTCGAGCGGCGAACAAACCGCCAACAGCAGTGCCACGTTCCCGGCTACGAAGGCCGCCAGCTGCGCGGGACCGAATTGCGCACTGCCGCGGCGTGCCAAGGCCCGCCAGCCGCGCCCGTAGATAATGACCGTCAGGACACAGCCGCCTATGGTCCACGGCGCCGTGGGCCAGGAACTCAGAAAGGCGGCGACGGTCGGGTTCATAAACGATGCGCCTCGCTGGATTCTCAGCGCGCGGCGGCGTCGGCCGCCCTCGGCGACGGTTCGCCCGGAGTTTGCAGCGTTCCTAGGAACGATACCAGCGCTTCAACCTCGGCCGGCGCCAGTTGCTTACCATAGGCCGGCATATTGCCACCCCCTTGAATCACCTGGCGAATCAATTCATCGCGCGTCAATCGTGAGGCGACTGTGGTCAGGTCGGGGCCGCGCTTTCCTCCCTCACCATCCAGTGCATGACAGTTGCGACAGGTCTTGTTCTGGAGCACGGCGGCGCCTTGGAGTTGCAGCGGCGCCAGGTCCTTGACCATGTGCGGCGGAATTGGCGTGCCGCTCCAAGCAGTCATGTCGGGCGACCAGGGAGCCACGGCGCCAAGCCACGCCAACACACCGTAAGTGACAAACAGAAGCACGACGGAAAGAACTGCCACCGGCCGGCGGCGCGGACTGCGCTCGCCCCGGCTGGCCACGAACGGCAACAGCACCAGCCCCGCGACAAGCACCAGGGGCATCACGAGCATGATCGCCGTTTCCATTTCAGGCGGCGACAAAGCCAGCAGCGCAAACAGCGGCAGAAAGTACCAATCGGGGCGCGGCTCGGCGGCTACCAATGTGGGGTCGGGCGGGCCATTGGGACCTTTGGGGCCAAACGAAATTGCCAGTGCAAAAACGACCAACACCGCCAGCGCCGAGAAAAGCGCATCCTTGCTGACGTCGTAAGGAAAAAAAGGCTCTCCCTCGGCCAGGTCACGTTCGTATTCGGCCGCATAGGTCTTTGGATCGACAACCTTGCCAGGCACAGGCCGCGACGATATTCCCTGGCGCACTACCAGATACAAATGCGGAACGAGCACGAAGATCGTCAGCGCCGGCAGGATAAACACGTGCAAGCCGAAGAAACGACTGAGCGTTTCACCCCCGATGTTTGGTCCGCCCAATAGCACATGAACAAGCGTGGGTCCGATGACCGGTACTCGACCCATCATCGCCGCACCGACACCGATCCCCCAGTAGGCGTCTTGATCCCAGCGCAAAACCTGGCCGGTAAAGGCCAGGCCCAGCGTGAGAAACAGCAGTCCCACGCCCAGTAGCCAGGTCAGCTCGCGTGGGTATTTGAATGCTCCCATCAGAAAGACGCGCGTCGCGTGCAGCGCCAGCATGACGACCATGCCCGAGGCGCTCCAATAATGGACCGCCCGCAACAGCCAGCCCAGCGGCTGCTCGTTGTTCAAATACAGCAGACTGGTGTAGGCATCGTTCGCGGCCGGCACATAGACCACCGCCAGGCAGATGCCTGTGATGATTTGTAGCGTGAACATCGTCAGCGTGGCGCTACCGAACACATAGAACCATCCCAGGCCGCGCGGCACCGGATGGGTCAGAATTGGCCATACCGCGCTGCGCAATCCAAGTCGCAGGTCGAGCCAGGAAAATACGGTGCCGAATGGGGATCGCATGCTCGAACTCCGTTTAGGCGGGCTCCTGCAAGGTGGGGAGCCGGCCGGCGCGAATCGACAGTCGACCTTCTTTAACACGATTTTCGTAAGCAAATAGTCCACGCGGCGGCGGCCCCGACGCGTGGCTGCCGTCTTCGTAGTACACGCCGCCGTGACAGGGGCAGAGAAACAATCCCGATTGCGGAAACCACGATACGGGGCAACCCAGGTGCGTGCAATTGACCGAGAACACCTGAAATTTTTCGCCGCCGGTGCGGCGCACATAGGCCGCCAATCGCTGCGTTTCGCCATCCCACGGCCGGCTAAGTGGATCGACGAAGTCGATCAGCCGCGTCTGTTGCTCGGGAAACTTCTCGATCGGTCCCAAATCGATCCATTCGTTTTTGGGCGTGCGCAAAATCGGCGACAATAAGTAACCCAAAATCGGCAGCCCGGCAGCCGTCGTCGATAGCGCTCCGAGGATCGCGCTCAGCCAACCCAGAGCTTGCCGGCGATGAGGGCTGGGGAGCGCCTCGTGCGCAGGATCGCGTACTTGATCTTCGTGTGTCGTCATTGACCACCCGTCGCGGCTGCCGCTTGAGGAATTTCTTCATGCGCCTGTCGCCAAGAGCCCAATAAGGCCACCATGTCGGCGATCTGTTGATTCGAGAGGGGCTGCCCGGCAGGTAGCAAATCGCCCAAGCGGCGATAATCGGGCATTCCCAAATCGCGCCGTCCCGTGATCACGATGCGCCGCAGGGCCTGATCGCTGATCAGTGTCAGAAAGGCGCGATCGCGGATAGGTCCTGCTTCCTTGCCACCCTGGCCGCGCGGCCCATGACAATTGCCGCAGACCGAAGCGAACACCTGCAGGGCCGCTTCACGGTTCTCTGATGAAGGAGCCTCGCCCGTGCCCGCCTGTGCCAGATAGTCGGGTAGTGGTCCCGGCCCCACTCCTTCGCTCGAGCCCCACTTTGAGCGGATGCCGCGCACCAGGATGCCGATCTGCTCGTCGGTCAGTTCGCCGCCATGTTCGCGGGCAAATGCAGGCATCAACGTCGCCGTTCGCCCTTCGGAAACGACCCGCGTGAACTCGGTCTCGGGAATAATCGCCAAAAACAGCGGATCGGCAAGTGGCGGGGCAGCGCCCAACTCTCCCTCAGCGCCGTGACAACCCGAACAGTTCTGCGCGAACAGTGTGGCGAAGTCGTGTACCTCCGACGGTCGCTCGTACTTTACGTGCGCATCGCGCCGGCCGCAGCCCGTCAACATCAACAGGGCCAGCGCACCGCTGAGGCAGGCTTGCCGCGAAGCATTGCGCGGATTCGATAATTGGCCGAGGAGGCGATGTTTCATCTTGGCGGCGACCCCGTTTCGTTGCCGCTGCCGCGCCCGGTCTGGCCCACGGATACCGTCTTTGAATGGACGACGACGAAACCTGCTGTCAGCCCATAAACCACTTGCGATGCCACGAACCAGGGCCAATCCACGCGCGCGTTCATCACCGGATTCAAAACGCCCATAAAGCTGTAGACCCCGCCGGTCCACAGTAGCGGCGCCACGATGCCACCCCACAAAGCGGGCCAGCGCGGCAGCGTCGGCAACAGCATGCCATAAATCAATCCTGCTCCGGCGGAAACCATGCCATGAATGACCAGTCCCAGTGCCAGGGCGGTGCCGTCGAATCGCTCTAACTCGGCATTGTCCGCCGTGGCGAACGCCGGCATGAGCATGGCCGCCAATAGATTCACCGGATACCAAATCCCCCGGCCGCTGACGACACCATAGGCAAGCGCCACGCCCGACATAGCGATGCCGCCGACGATGCCGCCCCACACGCTCGACGAATAGGGATGGATCTGCGCCGGCACTTGCATGCGACGAATAAAACTCGTCGGCCGCGGCGCGACGGCGATGATCGCCTTGGCAATCGGTTGCGGGCGCATTTCCATCGCCACCAGAGCGTGTTCGTGCTCGCCACGTCCTGGCAGAAGCTGCAACACCCAGACCGCCACACCCCACAGCAGCACCACGGCACCCAACGCCGACAGGACCAGGTTCGTGACGATGCCCGCCGCCAGCAGCGTGGCGCCCAACGACAAGACCAGCGGCGCAGCGGTGGGTACGGGCATGACGATCGATTCGCCTACCTCGTCGCCGTGTGCGTTGTGCTGACCCTGCGAATTCATGCCGACACACTTTCCTATTAACGGCCGAAGACGTACACCACGGCAAAGACGACGATCCATACCGAATCAACAAAGTGCCAATACCAAGAGATCACGTCGAAGCCGTCGGAATGCCGCTGCGAGACAAAGCCCGGCAACGACAGACAGAACATCAGCGTGAGCAACAGCAGCCCGACGGTGACGTGCAAGCCGTGAAATCCGACCAGTGTGAAGTAGGTCGTGCCAAAAAGATTGCGGCTGATCGTCAGCCCATGCTCGAAGATCAACTCGTGCCATTCCACGGCTGTTCCCACCAGAAACAGCGCGCCCAGGATGATCGTGGCCGCCAACCAGGTGCGAAACGTGCCGGCCCTCCCGGCACGTAACGCGGCGTGCGCCAGGTGTACCGTAACGCTACTTGCCACCAAGGCGGCTGTGCCCGCGATCACCAGGGGCAAGCTCAGCACCTCGGCGGGCGTGGGCCCGGATTTTGAAGCGCCCAGGTACGTCAAATAGGCCACGATCAACGTGCCGAAAAATGCCGCCTCGGAACAGAGAAAGCAGACCATGCCGACATGCGTGCGGTGCGTGGCGTCGAGATCCGCCGCGCCCGAACCGCCGTCTAGCGCGCGCGCCGTCGCGATCCCGCTCGTCAGGCTGGCATCGTTCATGTGGGCTTCCTACTGACGATGATCATGATTCATGTTCCCAATCCGGATCTTCGGGATGTTTAAGATCCCACAGCGGGCGGCGGCTGCGGACCAGCGGGATTTGTTCGAAGTTGTAAGGCGCCGGCGGCGACGTGGTAGCCCACTCCAGCGTCCAGGCGTCCCACGGATCATCTCCGGCCGGGGCGCCTCGTCGCACCGAGTCAAACAGATTCCAAAAAAAGACGGCGAAGCACACGGCCAGCATCGCCGCACCCACGGTCGAGAGTTGATTCCAAATGGTCCACCCGCGATCGGCCGAGTACGTGTAAATCCGCCGCGGCATTCCCAACAGCCCCGCAATATGCATCGGAAAGAACGTCAGGTTGAAGCCGGCCAGCATCAACCAGAATTGCCAGCGGGCCAGACGCTCGTCCATCATGCGGCCCGTCGCTTTGGGGAACCAATAGTAGAAGGCCGCCATGATGGCAAACAGGCTGCCGCCGAACAGCACATAATGAAAATGACCGACCACGAAGTACGTGTCACTCACCTGCCAATCGATGGGCACCGCGGCGAGCATGATGCCGGTCAGTCCGCCGATGAGGAACATGGCCAGGAACCCCAGCGCAAAGAGCATGGGCGAGGCCAGCACCAGCTTGCCGCCGTAGATCGTGGCGATCCAGTTGAACATCTTGATCCCGGTCGGCACGGCGATCAGAAACGAAGCTCCGGAAAAGATCGCATCCAGCGCGTCGCTCATACCCACGGTGAACATATGGTGGGCCCACACACCCATCGAGAGCACTCCAATGGCCACGGTGGCGGCGGCCACCGATTCGTAGCCGAAGATCACCTTGCGTGAAAAGACCGGCACCACTTCGGAAATAATTCCGAAGGCCGGCAGCGCCATCACGTACACCTCGGGATGGCCAAAGAACCAGAACAGATGCTGCCACAGAATCGCCGAGCCGCCGGCCTGCGTGTCGAAAAAGTGGGCTCCCAAGCTCCGGTCCAATAGCAGCATGATGATCGCGGCCGTCACCGGGGGCAGCGCAAAGATCAACAGGATGCCGTCGAACATCATCATCCACACGAACAGCGGCACCTTGCCCAGCGACATGCCCGGCGCTCGCATGGTCAAGATCGTGGTGACCAGGTTTACCGCCGTGGCCAAAGTTCCGATCCCGCTGATCAAGATTCCCAAAATCCAATAATCGGTGCTGGTGCCGCGCGAGAAGGCGTATTCCGTCAGCGGGGCGTAGGCGAACCAGCCGACATCCGGCGCGCCGCCGGCCAAAAAACTGAGGTACGTCACCGCGCCGCCAAAGGCGAACATCCAGTAGCTGAACGCATTCAGCCGCGGGAATGCCATGTCGCGCGCGCCGATCATCAGCGGCACCAGGTAGTTGCCGAACCCAAACAACATCGGCATCACGACGAAGAAGATCATCGTCGTGCCGTGCATCGTGAACATCTGGTTGAAAACTTCCGGGCCAACCAAATGGGAATCGGGCTTCCACAACTGCGCGCGGATTACCAGCGCCTCGAGCCCTCCCACCGCCAAAAACACCAGGCTCGTGACGATATACAAAATGCCGATCTGCTTGTGATCGACCGTCGTCGCCCAGCTGGGCGCGTGAGCCACCGCGGGGGGCGAAATGTCGGCGGCGGAGGATTCCCACACGGCCATGGTGACCGATTCCAGTGCAGCTAACGTAAAGATTCCAAATAACCGACGATCAGATCCACGTCTTCCCCGCTCAAGTGCATATTGGGCATCTTCGATCCCGGCTTGATCGTGTCGGGACCAGCGATCCAGGCCCTCAATTGGTCGTGATCGTTCTGTGTTGCGCCAGCGGCCAGGGTGCGGCGCGCCATCAAATGCGTCAAATCGGGTCCCACCGTGCCGCGGGCCGTGGTGCCGCGCACGGTGTGACAGTTCACGCATCCCAGGGCCAGGAATCGATCGCGCCCTGCGCTGTCGGTGTCGACAGCCGGCTTGCGCTCGTTCTCTTGCCAGCGGCGAAAGTCGTCTTGTTCCTCGGCCACGACCAGCAGCTTCATGTTGGCGTGTTGTGTTCCGCAGAACTCGGCGCATTGACCGTAGAAAGTCTCCGGCTCGCGGCTGTCAAACCACATGCGGTTCGTGTTTCCGGGAATCAAGTCGGTCTTGCCTGCCAGCCGCGGCACCCAGAAGCTGTGGATCACGTCGGCCGACAACAATTCGAGTTCGACACGGGTCGTTTTGCCGTCGGTTCTGGCCGGCACGTGCAATTCGTTGGCGGTGCCAAACGCGGCCCGCGGGTCGTCATTGGGATAGACGATCTCCCACCACCACTGATGCCCAATAACTTGCACGCGCAGCACAGGGCCGTCGTCATCGTCGTTGCCGTCTTGCGCTTCAACCACGCTGCGCACGACAACCAGGAACAATACGAAGACGATCAACAATGGGGCGACTGTCCAGGCGACTTCCAGCGGCGCGCTGCCGTACACCTGGGCCGGCTCCGGGTCGGTCGAACCGGGGCGCCGACGAAATCGCACGGCCGAATAGATGAGCACTCCTTCGACCAGCACGAAGATCGCGCCGGTGATCCCCAGTACCAGGTTAAAAAGGTCGCGGATCGAAGTGGCAGGCTGTGCCGCCGGCCGAAAGACCGACAGATCTTCTGCCTGCGCGAGAGAGGAGTGCCCTAGTGCGAGAAGCACCAACAGCGGCATCCAGCAACTTGCCAGGCACCGACACGCGCTCGCCCCATGGCCAATTCCTTGCTGCGCTTCGCTCATCGTTCCTTGACAGCGATCGAGGGCTTCGCAGAGCGTTTTGCCAAGCTCCGCGGTTCGGTCCCACCGTGAAATCGCGTGCAGTGTACCGCTTTGACGAGCCTCCGCCAAGCAACCGCCCGCCGGTATCAGGAGAACGGCAAAGTCTCTGGGTGGCGGGGGTCGAGCGGCTACTCCCCGCCGAACGCCGGCGGGACTTAATTTCACTGGAGTCTGATTTGAATGCGATAGCCGAGGAGTTGCGTCGAGCCGGCCGAAGCTAAAATGTCGGGCGCTGTAGAAGGGGATGATCGCTTCCCGTTTCATTTCGCCCCGAATCGAGCTCTCGATTTACGCCCCACGCGGCCCCCTTAACGATCTGTGGCATAAGCTTGGATGGGGGGTTCTGTTCGTCATGGTGAACTTGATCCCAGCGGCGCCGTCTCTGTTGCGGTGTCAATACTCTCCAGCTAGTGCCTAGCAGGGTCCCGCAGTTACTAAAGACGCTGAGGTGGTCGTGCTCCTTAAGCCGAGAACCGTGGATGCCGTAATTCGGGCCGCCCCCTGGTGCATGTGTGGCGGCGCGGCTCTTTTTTTTGGCCGCGTTTATGTGGGCACTCCGTCTCTGCTGAGCGGAATATTCTTGTTCTCCCTGGGCATATACGCAGTGCCGTTCCGGTCGTGGCAGCGTGAACGCGGTCTGTGGATGTTGTCGGCATTTTTCTTGGCGATGGTTCTGCCGATCTACGCGGTCTTCCTGTACGCATCGATGATTACAGGACTCGGCGGCGCGGTTGTTAAAAACGCTTGGACGATGCTGGACTTCGTAGCGGGCACGTTAGTTTTGTTGTTGCTGGTTCGGTTCCTGCTGACCTTAGCGCTGCTCAATGGACGGCTGTCATTCAACACGCGCCGGCGCGCATCCGCGCGTCCACTTGTCGTTCGATAAGATCAATAGCAGGAGCAGCGAGAGAATCCGGGGCGTGCCGGATTTGTACCCTCTTGCGTCCCACTGCTCCTGCGGCAGAGATTGGGTCCTAATTCATGTTTTCGCAACCCATCCTCGCTGGTACGGCGGGGCGTGTAGGGCGACATTTCTAACGAATCTTCGGAATGGACGGTCCCCGCAGCCGGCGCGAGCCGCGGCGAGCCCCTAGCGGCGTCAAGCAACGGTCGCGCCGGCGGCGTAAACTATCAGGCCTGAAACTACCGAGTGGTCGCGGCCGCACGGGCGGGATAACTTGTTTGATTTATTTCTCGACGCAATCGCCAAACGACTTCGGAGGAACTCCGCGTGGCCTTGATCCTCAATCAAAATCCCGCCACCGGCGGACCCGGAATCGAGCCGCGCTGGACGCGAGCCAACAAGGACGGAATCGGCACCGCTTACTCGAACCTCAGCCACGTCTGGTTCACGATCTCGCGTGGGGCGGTCAACGAAGTCTCGTACCCCACGATCGATCGGCCGCAGATTCGCGACTTTCAATACCTGGTTACCGACGGCGCGACGTTTCTTCATGACGGACGCCGCGGGGCACTTCACACCACGGAATATCTCGACGAGCACGCGCTCGGCTACCGTATTACTACTTCGTGCCCGGAAGGGCGTTATCGCCTGGTGCGCGAAATCATCGGCGACGCGCATCATTCCTGTCTGATCGTGCGGACGCGGCTCGACGCTCCGGAGGATTTGCGCGACACGTTACGACTCTATGCGCTTTTGGCTCCTCACTTGGACGTCGGCGGCTGGGGCAACAACGGGAACGTGGTCAGCACCTCGCGCGGCAACGTTCTTACCGCCAATAAAAACGGCCTGTGGTTAGCCATGCAAGCCTCGATCCCGTTTCTCAATACCTCCTGTGGGTATGTGGGGGTGACCGACGGCTGGCAGGATCTGGCCCATAACTACCGCATGGATTGGAAATTCGATTCCGCGCCTAACGGCAATATCGCCTTGACGGGCGAATTGGATCTGCGGGCCGGACACGATTTCATGATGGTGATCGCCTTTGGTCACAGCTTGCACCAGGCATTGGTCTCGCTCACGCAATCGTTGGTTTGCCCCTTCGAGCAGCATCTGGAGCGCTACATCGACCAATGGAACCGGGCCGGCGAACATTTACGCGCCGATCCGGTGCGCGTGACCGGCGACGAGGGACGGCTGTACCGCGTCAGCCACTCGCTGATCCTGGCTCACGAGGACAAGGTCTACGACGGTGCCACGATTGCCTCGCTGAGCACCCCTTGGGGCGAGGTGATGAGTGACGACGACCTCGGCGGCTATCACCTCGTGTGGACACGCGATATGTGCAATAGCGCCACCGGGCTGATGGCGGCAGGTCATACCTCGCCGCCGCTGCGGGCTTTAACCTATTTGGCATGCTCGCAGTGCCCCGACGGCGGCTTTTTCCAGAATTTCTGGCTCAGTGGCGAGCCCTATTGGCGCGGCGTGCAATTGGACGAAGTCTCGTTTCCTATCATGCTCGCGTGGCGCCTGCACAGTGCCGGGGGCCTGGAAAACTTCTACCCCTGGCCCATGGTATGTTGCGCCGCGGGCTACCTGGTCGAACATGGACCTGCCACGCCGCAAGAACGCTGGGAAGAAAACGGCGGTTACTCGCCGTCGACGTTGGCAGCGAACATCGCGGGCCTGGTTTGTGCCGCGTGTTTTGCCCGCGACCGGCACGATGAAACCACGGCACGATTTCTGGAAGATTACGCTGACTTTCTGGAAAGCCACGTCGATCGGTGGACAGTCACGACGCAGGGCGAGCTGGTGCCAGGCATTCCGCGACACTATATCCGCATCCATCCCGTGGCCATCGACGATCCCCTGGCGGACGAGGATCCCAACCGTGGCTGCCTGGAGCTGCGCAATCAAGCGCCGGGTGCGCCCGCTTCTTTTCCGGCGAGAAATATCGTGGATGCCGGATTCTTGGAGTTGGTTCGTTACGGCATTCGCAAGCCGGGCGATCCGCTGATCGAGGATTCGCTGCAGGTGATTGATGCCGTGCTCAAATTAGAGACACCGCTTGGACCTTGTTGGCACCGTTACAATCATGATGGCTATGGCCAGAAACTTGACGGTGGTCCCTTTCAGGGCTGGGGCCACGGCCATGCCTGGCCGCTGTTGACCGGCGAGCGCGGTCACTACGAATTGGCGGCCGGCCGCGATCCTACTCCCTACATCCACGCCATCGAACGCTTTGCTACTTCGACGGGCCTGTTGCCGGAACAGATTTGGGATCAGCCCGACAAACCCGAGGCGCTGCTGTACTTTGCCCGCGAGACCGGCGCCGCGATGCCGCTGGTTTGGGCGCATGCGGAGTACATCAAACTAGTCCGCTCGGCGGCTGATGGACGCGTGTTCGACCTGATCGAGCCCGTGGCAGATCGATATCTCTCCGGAGTGCAGCGCGAACCCATCGAGATCTGGAAATTCAATCGCCGCGTCCGCAGCATGGCCAGTGGCACCAGGCTGCGTGTCATCGCATCGATTCCCTTCCGCCTGCACTGGTCTGCCGATGAATGGCAGAATTGCAAAGATACG
>DASXEJ010000254.1 GCA_036490175.1 Pirellulales bacterium
GAGGAGGTGCGCACAAAGCTCCTCTCCGACGAGTGGGCCGACCGGCTGGACAAGCCTCTCGCATATTGGGCGCTTCCTACGGATCGCTCGTCCCCGATCGCACTGATGGGGAAGACGCTGCGCGAATTGGTGCAGGTCCCGTTCGCAGATCTCTATGCCACGCCCGGTATTGGCCAGAAGAAGATCAACTGCCTCATTGAGTTGTTGCAGCGTGCGGCCAGCCCCCATCCGCCCGGGTCGGTTGAATCGGCTACTGGCAGCGACGCCGAGGCGCCCGCCGAGGGGAGTCACGTCGATACTTCGATCGTGTCCGAGGCCCTCTGGGTGCAATGGCAACAGACGATCCGCGACCAAGGTCTGGGCAAGGAGACGCTGGGCCGCTTTGCTCCTTCGTTGCAATCGTTGCCGCGGGTGATTTGGAACACACCGCTCGACGCCTATACCGCGCTGAGCCTGGCACAAATTCGCTCGCTGAAGACTCATGGCGAGAAACGAGTGCGAGCAGTCTTGGAAGTCTTCGGATCGCTGCACTTGTTGCTTGCCGCAACCAATCCGCAACCGCACCTTTCGTTGCGCGTAACGCCTCGCTTTGTGGCGGCAATTGAAAACTGGGCCCATGCCGTCACGCATCGCACCGCAGCCGTCGATGCCGCGGAAATTCGTCGTTGCTTTGTCGATCCACTCATGGCGCAGGTGTACACCGACGCCGGAGAGCAGATCGCCAAGCTGGCCGAAGGGCGCCTGCGACTCGATGGGTCGGGTGCGACGGTGCGGCAAGTGGCGCGGCGGATGGGTCTGACGCGCGCTCGGGTTTACCAGCTGTTGGGTGACATTGGCGCGGCGATGAGCGTTCGCTGGCCCGATGGCTGTGCCGCTGTCCAGAACCTCAGCAACGCACTTCACGAGCAGGTGCAAGATCCGCACGAGCTGGAACTCTTCGATGCCGTCGTCGAGTTGTTTTTTCCAAACAGCCGGCACGAGGGCGTTTTTGTTGCCGAGGGTGAGCAGCCGCTAAAGCTGACGGCAAAAGCCCACGCCAATTGATCGCCTACGCCGCGACCTGAAGGTTGTGGTCAGTATGGTTGTGGTCAGCACGATCCACTTCCACGCGCGCTCGAGCGGGCAGATCAGGCGACTCTTTCGCGATGATGCGTCGCCAGCGGAGTGCGCCCTGGCGTGCCGGCACGAACGCCTCGCATCGGTTCGTCTACGCGCAGCTGGTTTCGCGCAGGTAGCACTGGTGCGGGCTGAGCCTCGACGCGATTTCCCAGCAGCAGATGTTCGAAACAACCTGCGATCCGGCCGATGATGCGGCCAGCCTGTAACGGGCGCGTGACTACCAACGTTAGCTCCGCCGCCAGCACGGCCGCATGACTCATCGCCGAACGGGCCAGGCCCAGTCCCTTGGCATGCCGCCAGAAGACGCGTTCCGCGAGCCAGGCGTCGGACAGCGGAGAAGCGCGCCGACTTTCTTCCGAAGCGACGACGCGCGAGAGCGGTTCGAGCACGGCGCGATAACCGGCACGGCTCAGGCGCAGAGCCACGTCGACGTCACAAAGGTCCCTACCTAACGCGGGATTGAACGCATCGCGTAGCAGCTTCAGGGCGGACATGCGATAAAAGGCGGCCCCCAGCGTGGGACCGAGTACCGGTGCTGAATCGCCCGGGATCGCGGACAACGGTTTGCCGCGGTCTCGTGCGACGCGTGCTCCGCTGCAACGATACTCCAGGCCAGCGGCCTCGACATGCGTTTTATCGCGATCGAGCAGCAGCGGCGCTACGGCAGCGATTGTCGGATCACTGAAATGCGCAAGCGCCGGGGTGGTCCAACCTTCGGTGACTTCCGCACCATTCCGCAGCACGTGCAGCACTGGCGCCTGGCAAACGCTAAGTCCGCGCATCAGGCGTTCGAGTTCCCCGCACTGCGCGGGCACGGCCACGAAGCGTACCTCATCTGCCAGGTCATAAGGGTCGTCATACCCCTGGTCGTGTACGACCACGACCTCGCAGTCCGCGGGGCGGTTCTGCAAGATGGAGATCAGGCTTAGTTCCAGCGGCGCGGTGTCGCGCGCTGCGATAAGAATCGAGAGTTTCAGCACGTGCGCGCTTCCTTGCCGCACTCGTCGCTAGCTTGTGACGCCGAAGCGACGCAGGCGCGATTATTCCGGTTCGGTTGAACTGAGAGAGACCGTATCTAGGCTAAACCGGCCGTGTCCCCAGCCGGTTTCCGGCGCGATACATCCCTAGGGATGATTCGCGGCGAGCTTTTGTCACGTTGGCCCCTGTGGGTCTAACTCGGCTGACCAGTCAGACAAAATTGATTGCGGGCGTTCGAATAGCTGCAAATCCCATGACTCGTACAAGCAGCCTAAGATCCCTATTTTTCGATGCTAGCTGATCTATAGCGGGTCGATGCGGCGGGATTGCCGCTTGTCGTTCTCGTCGAGCGGCTCGACATCGGCCGAAACGGTCATCACTTGCTGCCCTCCGCCGACATAGACCCCATTGATGGGGCACACGTCCGAGTAGTCCCGGCCCCAGGCAATCGTGATGTGATTCGTATCGACGAGAGCATCATTTGTCGGATCGAGGTCGACCCATCCTAGCGGCCCGCAGAAAACGGCAATCCAAGCGTGCGAGGCATCGGCACCAACCAATCGCGGCTGACCGGGGGGCGGAATCGTTCTCAGATATCCGCTCACGTAGCGCGCCGCCAGTCCCAGCGATCGAAGGCAGCCGATTTGTACATGCGCCAAATCCTGACAAACGCCGCGCCGCTTGGCAAAGACTTCGCCCAGCGGCGTATGCACCGTCGTCGCCTGCTGATCGTAGGAAAAATCCGTGTGGATGCGCGCGGTCAACTCGAGGGCCGCGTCCAGGATGGGCCGACCGGCGTCGAACGACGTGCGGGCATAATCCGCCAATTCTGCGCTGCGGGGAATGTGGGGCGAATCGTAGCAGAATTGAAAGTTGTTGACCGCGTGTACGCCGCGGTCCACAGGTAGACTGTCGCGTATCGTCTCCCAGGGCACCGACGCCGCGGGTTGTAAGGCGCCCAAGGGGCGTACCTCGATCCGGCTCATCGAGATAATGCTCAGCTTGCGGTGCCCTTCGCTGATCGAAAAACAGGTGACCGGATTGCCGAAGTAGTCCGTGCGACGATTGGTCGAGGTGGGCGTAGGCCGCACCAGCAAGCGGTGTTGGTGACAACTCTGGCGTGG
>DASXEJ010000255.1 GCA_036490175.1 Pirellulales bacterium
CGTTCGTAACTTCACTTCCGTGCGCGACGAATTGCAAACAGCACGTTCTTCTTCTGTTCCCTGGTCCAGTCCTGTTCCGGTCAAGCAAAACTACAAAGTGGTTACCCCGCTCATCCATGAGCCGCTAGCAACTGCGATATAACAAGTCCTTAATTCTCGGGCCGACCTCCTCGCCGCGTAACCCCCTAAAGGGCTAGATCACACCCCCCATCATTATTCCCACTGAAAACTTTTTTTCTAGTCCTTTTTTTCGCAGTTCAGGCCCTTGTTACAAGGATGCTTAAAAAGGGGGCACTTAAAATCGCTCTGTGCCTGCGAGCTGATCAGGCGGGGCTATCGATCTTTGTTAAATGCAAGATTCTATTCTCAAAGTAGTAACGTCGTTTCCTGAAACCGGGCTGCGGTCCCCGCATTTGAACAATCTGCCCGGGCACATCGTTCTTCGATACGTAGTGCAACGCTTGTGCCATGCGGTGTCACCCCGATGCCGATCCGGCTTCGCATGCCCGGACCGCCTAGCGCGCTGTTGTCTATACGAAACGACCGCACAACTTGTTCTGTGGTCGCTACGCGCGCAGCACCAGCCCGTTGGATTGCCGATTTAGAAGTCGATATCGAGTCCGTCGGTGCCGATCTCGGTGGCAGGGAAGATCGCGCGGGCTGTCGCCAGGCCCACTGGATCGATCGCGTTGATCAAAGGATTGACGTGTACCAGCACGAGCCGCCCAACCCCTGCGGCAAGGGCCACTTCGGCCACGGGCGTCGTATGGCTGTGGCCAGTCGTCGCCGCCAGGTCCGCGAGTTCGTCGGCGAAGTAACATTCGTGGATCAGCACGTCCACCCCGCGAATCCGCGCGACGTAATCCGCATCGGGACGGGCGGGGGTATCTGTGACATAAGCCAATGACCGGCCGGGCCAATCCAGCCGAAACCCAATCGATCCGCCGGGATGGTCTAGCGGAAAGTGAGTCAACCGTCCCCCCTCAGGTAGGGATACGGCATCGGGTAGCGGAAGAAAATCGCACGGCGGCTCGACCGGAAACAACAACTCGTGAAACAGATGGGTTTTGACCGCGGCGACCTTCTCTCGCTCTCCATAGACCGTGGCGCGCGTGACGGGCGTGCCATTTAGTACGTCAAAGAGAAACGTCAAACCGACGACATGATCGACATGGGCATGGGAGAGAAAGATCGTTAACTGTGGCGTCTTCAGGTGCTCGCGCACGCGAAATATGCCGGTGCCGGCATCCAGCACAACCCCGATCTCGGGCAACATAAAGCAGGCAGTATGCCGTAGCTCGTTGGGATGGTAACCCGTCGATCCCAATATGAGGAGTTTCATACGATCACTGTGCTACAGTCCTTGACACCGAAGATTGTCGAGCATTGTGCCACATTTTCATCCAGCGGGCGCGTTGAAAACCGCGGACCTTCGTCAGAATTCGCGAGACAGACAGCCGCGTCACCCAGGAGAGATGGTTGGGCAGGTACACTTTGGCGCGCGTCGACGGAAGACTTCGCAGCGATCGAAGAGAGAAATTTGCCGGGCTAATGCGGCGGTGGCGCGGCAAACGCGCTCCGCTCTACTGCTTCGGCTCCAGTGGCGACAGCAACCGATCGAGTTGCCGTTGCAATCCGTTGCGCAGCGCTCCTCCAGCCGCGTCGCGGACGAACTTGGCTTGGATCTCGGCCAGTTTCTGGCGATCGATCTCGGGACGCGCCAATGTTCCGGCGATCGGCACTTGAATCGTTTGGTTCTTCAAGTTCTCGCGCAGCGCGCTGTCTCGAATCCAGGCGGTAGGCACATTCATCTCGGCCATGATGGCCAGGGTCTGATCGAGCCCGACCGATCCGTACGTGCGGACCGTCACTTCGGGGAACTGTAGTTCCAAACCGCGATGGTAGACCCGGCCCTGCACCATCTTGAAATCGATCTTCGAGTTTTGAGCCAGGCGCACGGTCGACGGACTGCCAAGCAGTACCGACAATTCTTGCACCAACGGTCCCGGCTCGACATCGAGCGAGTTTACCACCACCTGTCCGGCCACTTCGCCGCTGTTGGGTTGGGCGAGCGGCACCTGGCAACCAGCCAGTTGTACGGAGAAGGTTCCGTCGACTTTCGTTATGCCCGCCAGGGCCGGCGCGACATACATCATCCACAGCCGGCACATTTCCGGCGTGGCGCGGACCTGCTCGATGAGCGGCCCAGCCGGCACCTGCAACACGGCTGGCAATGGCGCTAGGCGCACGACTGGTGCCAATGTCAACGTTCCCCCGCTCACGTTCAATCGTGTCGGTACGATTTGCAGAGTTCCGCCCGCCAGCGATGCCTGTAAATTCCCGCCGGCGACATCGAAACCCAACAGCGACGCGGTTTGCCAACCGAATTCGGCTTTGCCAACCATTTGCTGCATTGCCTGATCACGCGCTGCTGCGGGGCTGACTTCTGGCGTCTGCGAAGCACCAATCGGCCCGGCGAGCGAGAAGGATTTCGACTCACGTCCCGTGGCGCGGACATCATTGCCGAAGTACGGCTGCAACAGGAGGGTCAATTTTTCCAGATCGTAATCGGCCTTGCCGCTGAGCGCTAGCTCTCGGTCCTTGGACCAGCGATCGATCCGACCATTGGCCGCCAATCGTATGGCGTCGGAATCGACGGCGAAGCTCGTCAACTGCACTGCGTCATTGCTCTCGTCGTACGTCGCGTTGGCGGTCACCCGCAACTGCCGTTCGCGCCAAGGTTGTCCTGTGCGAGGCTGCACCGCCAGGTCATCGATCGTTACGTTCAGGTCGAGAGCTGGCGAACGCTGGCCGAGGTCAGCGTGCAGGTTGCAGGACATCAGCCCACTGATTTGTAGTTCAGACGGCAGTCGTGGATCGTGTAGCCAGCGTTCGAGCGTGGCGAGATTTCCCTGGAACTCGGCATGATCGATGCGACCACCATTAGCCGAGTTAGCGAGAGCAAAAGTGGCATCCTGCAGCCGGCCCCCTACGTCGGCGGACGTAAGCGTTACATCCTTCAATAGCAGTGTGTTCTTCGTCAAATCCAATTGCCCATTGCCGGTCAATCGTAAGCGGGGTTCGTCGATGAACGTCGTCGGACCCCAGGCGTGCAGCGTCGCGAAATCGGCTTGGCACTTTTCGATCTCGATGAAGTCGTTCGCGTAGGTGACGTTCGAAACGATTTCGGCCTGGCCGGAAATGTCCCAACCCGGCGGTGGCGTGAACCAAGGTTCCAGGCGCGCCAACCATCGAGCCAACTCGCCGCGTAAATGCGCGTCGACCGGCCACTTTGCCTGGGGGCCGAGTTGGGCCACCGGCGACACCAACGTGGCGGTGAATTCATCCGTGGCCGACGCCACCTGCACACTGGCCGTCTCAACTCCCTTCACAACCTTGCCGTCGAGTTGTCCCTTCACCGCAGCGGTGACAACCAATTTGGCGTCGTTCCAGGCGGGCTTACCGGGGCGGGCCAGCACGAAATTTGTCGCTTGCAATTCGGCGTCTGCTTCGAACGAGTCGTCTGCCGCACGCTTCCAAGTGAGGCGGCTCCAACCGTCGCCGCCGATGCGAACGGCCCCCATGTCCAAGAACTGACCGAGTTCCTCGGCCAGTCTGGCGAGTTCGAAATTTGCGGTCAGTCCAAAAAAATCGGGCGTGCCCGACCCTTCGAACTTCAGAAAGTCCGATTCGCCATTGAGATGCTCGATCACGGGACCCTGCGGTGTGTCATGGCCCGCTACGGTTACGACCAGCGGATGGTCCCAGGAAATCTGTCGACCCTGCTCGGTGGCCAATAGTCGCGTTGTTTCGACGCGTCCGGTGCAGGCCCATTGGCCGTTGGTCAAGCCGCTCGTCAGATCAACGTTGACGGCGCCCTCGTTGATTTGCATCCCTTCCCGTACCCGCAACGTTGTGGGCAGCACGCGCGACAGCTTTGCCAGGTCGAGACTGCCTTTGATCTCACCCTCGGAATGTGGCAGCACGCTCCAGAGGGATTTGATCCATTCGGGACCGAGCGTGCGCAGGTCGCCGATCGCCCCCGAGCAAGTGAGTTGTCCAATATCGGACTGGACATCGCAGCGACGGACTTCCAATCGCTGACCATTACGCAGCACGCTGCACGGCACGTGCAAATGTTCCAGACGGAATCGATCGTCTCCGGTCCAGGGGCCGACGAGCGCCAACTGCGCTACGGTGACCTGGCCATCCAACTCTAACTGTGGCGACGCGACATCCGTGCTGTTCCAGCGGGCAGTCACGTCGGTCTCAAGCGTGCCGGTCAATTCGCTGCCGGGGGCCACACGTCGCAGCAGTGGTTCGAACAATTCCAACGGCAGCGCCTGCGATGTAATAACAATCTCGCCTTGGCTGTTGTCGAGCGGTCCCGGCGGTCGACCGTCGGCAGCGGGACCGACCGCTCTTCCAGGCTCGACTTTTAGACGCAGCGAAAACTGTCCAGCGGGCTCGCCCGGCGCAACACGCCCGGTGGCGGTTACGGCCAACTCCTGGCCGAGATCACGTGGCACAACCACTTCGCAGGCGAACCCATCAATTTGCCATTGGCGGCCGGCTGCCGCATCATCGATATGGGCCGTCCCCTCATTCACGACGAGCGTGATCCCCACGCGCGCTGGGGGCGCGTCGCGATGGTCTTTATGGTGGAGCATTGCGCCGGCGGCCTCTTCGACATTGCTGTCGTGTTCGCGCAAGACCAAGTCCACTTGCGGACGCTCGAGCCGGAACGTGCCCAGGTCTCGCGGACTGGTGAGCAACTGCAACAGCGTCTTGTCGCTGGTCACTTCTGGTACGGCAAAGAGTTGCCGGCCGTCTGCATCTCGTATGTCGATGTCTTGCACAACGATCGACGATAGCCAGCCGAGCGAGGCCCCTCCGACAGTGATCGTGCCGTGAAATTTTCCTGTGGCGCGGGCTACAACGCGATTCAGAATCGGCCCGAATCCGACGATGACCGGTGCAAACCACAGCAGCGCGGGGAACCCAATGAGAATTGTCGCGGTGAACAGCCAGCGCCGGCGGCGACGGGGCCGAGGGGCCTCATCGGTAGGGGGCGGAGCTTTTTTTGTGCGGGCCGCGGTGGCCATGACCTGCTGTCCTGGGCAGAATGGCGTTTACAGATTAGATGCCGTTCGTCGCGCCTCGGGGACCTGCGAGCACACCCGGGCAGACGGGGGCATTCTAGGCGCAAATTCACGGCACGGCCTAGAGCGGATCGTCCGGCATTGGTACAGTCGATAGCAGCAGGCCGCGCTGTGGCCCGCCGCCGAAGATGCGGTGTGGTTGGCACCCGCTCGCCGCGGCCACGCCCAGACGCTTCCCAGTGCGATTCGACCTGCGACTTAAACTGCTAGCACCGACCCGCCCGCCCGGAGCAATTGGAACCATGGCCGACTACCCCAAGTTGTTTCGTGTTCGCCAGAAATTCGAGGCGCCGCACGTCGCCGACGTCGCGGCCGATGTCCGCAAGGAACTAACTCGTCTGAGCCTGGCAGACCGGGTTAAGCCGGGACAAACCGTGGCGATTACCGCCGGCAGCCGCGGCATCGCCAATATCCACCTGATCGTGAAGGCGACCGTCGACCACTTCAAGTCGCTGGGGGCCAAACCGTTCATTGTGCCAGCGATGGGCAGTCACGGAGGCGGGACAGCCGCCGGACAGCAACACATTCTCGAAGGTTACGGTATCACCGAAGAATTCTGCGGCTGCCCGATCCAGGCCAGCATGGACACAGTCGTTGTCTGTCAGACGGCGGAGGGATTTCCGGTTCACTTCGATCGATTTGCATTCGGCGCGGACCACGTCGTGGTGGTGGGCCGTGTCAAACCGCACACGGACTTCGTCGGCGACATCGAAAGCGGCTTGATGAAAATGATGCTCATCGGCCTGGGCAAGCACGAGGGGGCAAAAATCTATCACCGCGCGATTCAGAACTACAGCTTCGGTCAGATTGTCCGTAGCGTTGCGACCCAGGTTCTCGAGAAATGCCGCATCGTCGCCGGCTTGGCCATTCTGGAGAACGCCTACGACCAGACCGCCAAGATCGCGGCGGTTCGGCCCGAGGAATTCGAACCGCGCGAGAAAGAATTGCTGGTGCTTGCCCGGCAATGGCTGCCGCGGCTGCCATTTCGCACCTGCGACATTCTGTTTATCGACGAGATTGGCAAGAATATCAGCGGCGCCGGCATGGACACCAACGTCGTGGGGCGCAAGTTCCAGATGCACGCCCCCGGCCCTGATGAATACCCGAAGGTAAAGCGAATCGTCGTGCGCGGGCTGTCAGCGGAAACCAACGGCAACGCCTCGGGCATCGGCATGGCCGAGTTCTGCACCGTGCGCACCATCCGCGAGACGAACTTGGAATTCACGCGGATCAACTGCCTGACCAGCGGCCACGTGGGTGCGGCTATGATGCCGGTCGATTTTGAGACCGATCGCGAAATCCTCGACGCCGCCTTGCCGACGATTGGACTGACCGAACCGCCAGATGCGAAAGTACTGTGGATTCGCAACACCCTGGACGTGGCCGAAGTCGAGTGCTCGCAAGTTTACTTAGACGAGGCTCGCAGCCGCGACGATTTGGAAATCACCAGCGACCTGCGTGAAATACCGTTCGACGTGCAAGGGAACTTGCCGCGTACGGTATACGAGTTCGCCGAGATGGCCGGGGCGCGGCGATAGGTTCAGGCGTTCAGGGCAGTGCAATTGCTTCACGCTTCTCATAGGGATTGCGCTAATCCCGACTAGCCCCGATTTCTGACCGGGGTTGACCCAAAATCCGGGGCCACGTATCGTTGCGGCCCCTTCTGACTACGTTTCCAGCGACGCCAATTGGCAAGGAAGTCGAGGAGTCCTGGTATGCAAGCTGCTTCGCCCGTTTCCGCCTCGTCCGATCCCCAGACGGCAGGCGTTCCCCTGATCGATATGTCGCGCCAGTTTCAGCCGCTGGCCCAAGAAATCACCGAGGCCGTGGGACGCGTGCTGGCATCCGGCCGCTTTGTCTTGGGGCCTGATTGCCAGGCTTTGGAAAAATCGATCGCCGCCTACTGCCACGTCCCCCACGCGATCGCCTGCGCTTCGGGAAGCGACGCGATCTTGCTGGCGTTGATGGCACTCGGGGTCGGGCCCGGCGACGAGGTGATTCTGCCGAGCTATACATTCTTTGCCACAGCCGCCGCCGTGGCACGATTGGGAGGCAAGCCGGTATTCGTCGATATCGACGCCGCCACGTTCAATATCGATCCGGCGCTCGTGGAAAAGGCCCAAACTTCGCGCACCAAGGCGATCATGCCGGTTCATTTGTTCGGCCAATGCGCCGACATGGATGCGCTGCTTGCGATTGCCGCGCGGCACAAGCTAGCCGTTGTCGAGGATGCCGCGCAGGCCATTGGCGCCGAGCACAAGCACCGCCCGGCGGGCAGCATGGGAGACATCGGCTGTTTCAGCTTTTATCCGACCAAGAACCTTGGTGGCCCGGGTGACGGCGGCATGTTGTCCACGACGCGCCAGGACCTGGCCGATCGCCTGCGATTGCTGCACCAGCACGGCATGCAACCTCGCTATCACCACCAGGTGATTGGCGTCAACAGCCGGCTCGATACGTTGCAGGCCGCAGTGCTGAACGTAAAGCTGCCGCACTTGGATCGCTGGACCGCCCAGCGCCAACTGCATGCCCGCCGCTATCACGAATTGTTCGCGCAACAAGGCTTGGCAGACATTTTGGGTCTGCCCGTCGAGGCCGCCGACCGGCGCCACGTTTGGAATCAGTACGTCGTGCGGGTGCCGGACGGCCGTCGCGACGCGTTACGCGAGCACTTGTCGAAGCAGAAAATCGGCACCGAGATCTACTACCCGGTTCCGTTGCATCAGCAACAATGCTTCGCCTATTTGGGCTATACCCCTGGCAGTCTGCCCCTCACCGAGCAGGCGGCACGCGAGACGTTCGCGCTGCCGATCTTTCCCGAGCTCACGTTCGAGGAGCAGAAGTTCGTCGTCACCAAGATCGGTTCCTTCTTCGGCGTCAGTCAACAGCAACGGGTGCCGGCACCGAAGTTTCTCAAGCACGCTCAAGCGGCCGACGAATTGCGGACCGGTCGCAAGAACGTCTAACGAGCTGCGACCTTCGGCGGCAATTTATGCGGCGCGCGGTCTCTTCCCCGGACCCCGGCCAACTAATTGGTACATCAGGGAATTGCCCTGTTTTCCCGCGATTTTGGCGGCCCCCGTCTCGCGCAGACAATACGCCACGCGCTGCGCCATCCAGCGCGGTTTGCCGATCGCCTCGGCCAGCTGGCCCGTATGAAAGCGCTTGGGCAGGTCGCAGGCCAATAGACTGACCAAATCCGCGGCCGTGCGCAGCACTCGGCTTTCGGCCACGCACACCAGTAGTTGATCTTCGACCTGATGATCGTTCTTGCCCCAGCGCCGCCGCCGACCGTGCCCCGGGAAGCGGTATTCTTCCACGTCCACGAGCACCGCTTCGATCGATAGCCGCGGATGCGGGAAGACCTTGGTGAAGTAGACCATCTCGTGAAACAGATCGAAGATCTGGCCCCGCTTGGGGCTGCGTCTACGCGAAACGATTTTGCCCCCGCGGCGATGTCGCTTTACCAGAAACTTCTCGCGCACGATCGGCTTCACGACGCGCACCGTGTGTTCCTTCAGCAGTTCCGCGATCTTGAAACTGATCGCGCCTAAGCGGCCGTGTTGGATTTCGACCAACTCGTCACCCACCACAGCGTCGACGCGGTAGCGACCATAGCGAACCTCGGTTCGCGCGGCGGCGCCGGCGTAGAGCAGTTTCATTTCGCGGTGCAGGCTGGTTTCCATGCGGCTCGTCAGGCCTGTGGTGAGATGCCGAAGTCACGAATCGTCAGCAGGCTATCGAGCGTGATACCTCGGGCTGCGAATGCCTCGCGGCCCCCCTCGAGTCGATCCACGATCGTTATGACCCGTTTGACGGTCATGCCAAACTCCAGGGCGCGATCGATCGCCAGCATCGACGAGCCGCCCGTAGTAACCACGTCCTCTACGATCACGGCATCATCGCCTGGTTGCACCGGTCCTTCGATGTAGCGATTCGTGCCGTGCCCTTTGGGTTCCTTGCGGACCATGAATCCCAATAGCGGTACACCGCGAATGCCCGCCAGCGTGATCACGGCCGCGGTGATGGGGTCGGCGCCGATCGACATGCCCCCCACGGCCTTGGGGATGTGGGCTGCGAGCAGATCGAGAATTCCTTCGCCCACCAGACGCGCTCCGGCCGAGTCGAGCGTCACTTGCTTGGTATCCAGATAGAAACTGGCTTTCTTGCCCGAGGCCAGCGTGAAATCGCCGAACTTCAGTGCCTTGGCGCGAATCAGGTCGATGAGCGGTTGTTTGTCGTACACGGTAGCGAGACGGCTGCGCAGGGCCGATCCTGGGTCAGAGGTGGAGAAACTACCGCGAAGCATACCAATCCCGCGTCGTCTTGCCAGGGTGTGGCCGCGGCGGGAGGAGCTCGACTAGCGCACGATGCGCACGCGCGATTCGACGGTCATCATGTCGTAGACGTCTTCAATATCGCGCTGGCTTAGGCGAATGCAACCACGCGAGTCGGCCTGGCCGATGCTGGCCGGATCGTTCGTGCCGTGAATACCCAGGTGGTCGTCCAGGCCGATCCAATACTTGCCGAGAGGATTGGTCGGATCGTTGGCGTCGATTACCCGGTCGGGGCCGTAATACGTCGGATTGGGCTGCTTGATCTTGACGGTGAAGTCTCCCTCGGGCGTGGTCTGATCGGCACCGATGCCCACGGGGAATCGTCCGGCGAAACGACCCCCCAGCATCAGCGAAAGATGCCGGCTGTTCATGCTCACTACGGCATCGAAGGGGCCTTGTACAACCTTCAGCTTGTCACCGGGGCGAAGCTGATTCGGATCGGCGATTCCGTTGATCTTGGCCAGCAATTGCGCCGGCACTTTATAGTGCATCGCCACGCGGTCCAGCGTGTCGCCAGGCTGCACCTCATACGCCGGCAGCAGCAGATGTTCGCGTGAATAGATTACGGTGCCGGCCAGCTGATGGAGCAGTGGCAGTAGCACCTGCTGATCTGGTTCCGTCAAACGGGGGTCGTCGTACCAGCGCGACAAAAGCAGTAGTGCCGGATCGAGGCGGTTTTCTTGCAGCAGGGCGCCAGCCGCCGCATAGTCAGTCGCGAAATTGCTCTCGGGTACTCCGCTGCCAAGCGAAGCCGCCGGTTCGGTGGGTGGGACGGAAAATGGCGATGCCACCCCCGGGTCGGCCGCGGCCGGCTGTTGATACGAGGCGCCCGCGGCCGCCGGATCGTGATGCTCCGGCGCTTGCATCGGATCTTGCCCTACAATGGGCAACGATGCCGAGGGGATAGCATTCGGATCACCGGGGCCCACGCTGGGTGCTACAAAGGGGGGCACTGCACCGGAATCCTGCTGGGGCGCCGACGGGGCGTCGAACGGAGGCGCGTCGGCCGGCGCGGCGGGCTGCGATTGCAAAACCTGCGGCGCGCGAGGCGCGGCCGGTGCTGCCAGGGTCGGCGGCGCGCCCCCTTGCGAAGCATCGGCGCTGGGCAACTCGATCTGCGGTGCTCCCTGCCAATCGTCCGGTGTCGCGCCCGGCGGCGGCTCGACGTCGCGCACGCCGGTGAGCCCGACGTAAACACCGTATGCGACAGCCGAAAGCACGGCGACAATCAGCAGCGTCTTAAAGGCCTGCACTGTCGTCTCTCCTGAAAACTCCCTTGACATGGCCCCAGAAGGGGCAGATTGCGGAGAGATCATAGGGGAACATCGAAATTCACGCTATGTCAGCCAGGGGCAATCAAGCCCTGGCAACAGCATGCAAACGACGATGTCCCCCAGATGGCAGGTTGGGCAGATTCTAAACTTTCCCAAAACCACAGACGGGGCCGCTCTATGCGCTTGCGCCGGGCGCGGCATTGCCAGGCTTGTTCGTCGCGGTCTTAGCCTCGCGCAGCCGTGCGCGAATTTTTTCCAATCGCTCGGCCAATTCACGTTCGAAACCGCGCGGCACCGGGCGGTAGTATTCCCGGTCGACACCCAAATAATCCTGCGATGCCACGCCATCGGGCGCATTGTGCGAGTACTGATAGCTGTCGCCATGGCCAAGCCGCTTGGCGCCCCCGTAGTGGCTGTCTTTCAGGTGCACCGGCACAGGCAACAACCGGCCCGACGACACATCGGCGCGCGCTTCGGCGATGCCAACATAGCTGGCATTCGATTTTGGCGCGCACGCCAAGTACGTCACGGCCTGTGCCAATGGCAGCTGACACTCCGGCAGTCCGACAAACTCGGTGGCTTGCATGGCCGCTACGGCCAGCGGCAGGGCGTGGGGATCGGCATTGCCGATATCCTCGCTGGCAGCGATCACGATGCGCCGCGCCAGAAACCGCACGTCTTCGCCCGCTTCGAGCATCTGGGCCAGCCAATACAGAGCGGCGTCGGGGTCGCTGCCGCGAATACTCTTAATCAGCGCGCTGGCCGCATCGTAATGCGCGTCTCCCTGGCGGTCGTAGGTAATTGCTTTGCGCTGCACCGATTCTTCGGCCAGTGCACGCGTGAAATGCAGCGGTCGCTGCGGGCTGGACAGCACGCCGACTTCCAATGCCGAGAGCGCACGACGGGCGTCGCCATCGCTAACTTCAGCCAGAAATTCGAGCGCATCGTCCGCGAGTCGCACGTCCTCACCCCCCAGCCCACGCTCTTTGTCCGTCAACGTGCGCCGCAGCAGTTGCTTGATGTCGTCGACCGATAAGGCCTCGAACTGAAACACTCGGCTGCGGCTCACCAGAGCACTATTGATGGCAAAGAACGGATTCTGCGTCGTGGCGCCTACCAGAATCACGATACCGTCTTCGACGTCGGGCAGCAGCACGTCTTGCTGCGACCGATTGAAGCGATGGATCTCGTCGACGAACAAAAGCGTCTTCTTGTTGTCGGCCGAGAGCCGATCGCGTGCTTCTTGCAACACGTCGCGCAGATCTTTCACGCCGCTGGTGACGGCGTTGAGCTGTACGAACTTGCTGCGGCTTTCGGCGGCCAGCAGCCGTGCCAGGGTGGTTTTGCCGGTACCGGGCGGCCCATAGAAAATGACCGAGCCCAAACGATCGGCCTTCAGCAACCGGTTGAGCAGCTTCCCTTCGCCAAGAAACTGGCGCTGGCCCACAAACTCGGCCAAGGTGCGCGGCCGCATCCGCGCCGCCAGCGGCTGCGCCTGCTGACGATTCTGAGCTTCGCCCGCCTCAAACAGGGAGGGGCCGGGAATGGGTTTCATCGACGGTTCTCGAACAGCGAAAAGAACGAACGCGATTGGTGGTGATCGGGCCGTCAAATTATACAGATTGTTCGGCGGCCGGCTTCGCGCGACGATCCAATTACCAACGAGACGCCACCCCGAGCTGGACCGGCGAGCGGCGCCACGTCAAAACAAGTTCATCTGCCCGCTAGCAGCTCGCGGCGGCGTGAAGAGCGATGTATCGAAGGCCGGCAGGCGGCCGTCCAGGCCGTGTTTCGCGCGAAATACGCCAAAGGTCTGTTTGATCTGCTCGGCGTAGTTTCCGCGGCCGCGCTGCCGTTCGCTGAATGCCGATTGGTAGAGTTTGCCGCCGCGCGTGCCGCGAATGCGCGATTCGACGCGGGCGAGGGCCTCGGGCCGGTTTGTGGCCAGCCAATCCATGAAGATCGGGTTCACCGCGTGCGGTAGTCGCAAGAGCACATAGCTCGCCGTCTTTGCTCCGGCTTCAGCCGCTGCCTCGAGGACCGCTGGCATCTCGTGGTCGTTCAAGCCGGGGATGATCGGCGCCACCATGACACCAACTGGTACGCCGGCATCGGTTAATCTACGAATGGCCTGCAAGCGTGCGGCAGGACGCGACGTGCGAGGTTCCAGGGCGCCGACCAATTCTGCGTCGAGCGTGGTCACGCTCAGATGCACGTGTACCAGATTCTGCCGCGCCATGTCCGCAAGAATGTCCAAGTCGCGCACCACCAAGGCGTTCTTGGTGATGATGCCGCAGCATTGCCGCGACTCGCTCATCACTTCCAATACGGCCCGGGTCAGCCGCAGTTTCCGTTCGATCGGTTGATAACAATCGGTTACGCCCGACATCATGATCATCTCGCCGCGCCATTTTGGACGAGCGAGCGCCGCACGCAGCAACGCGGCCGCGTCATGCTTGACCATGACCTTGGTTTCGAAATCCAGCCCGGCGTTCATCCCCAGGAATTCATGCGAGGGTCGCGCATAGCAGTAAGAGCAGCCGTGCTCGCAACCACGGTAGACGTTGATGCTGTAGCGAAAGCCAATGTCGGGGCTGTCGTTGGTGGCGATGATCGACTGCGATTGGTCGGGCAAAAACGCGGTCGGTATCGTACGGCGCGCGGCCAACAGGTCGTCGTCCTCAGCCAATTCGTCGAATTGGGGTTCCAGATGGACCGCTTCGAATCGGTTGCCTGGTCGCGTGCTGGTGCCGCGGCCGACGAATTTTTGCTGTGGTTCGCTGGGCATGCGGAGACCCGGACAAGGGAGGATGTGACTGTCGGTCCGATCGAGAGTGCGAGGCAAGAGTACCCGATTATACCGCGACGACCGGCGGTGGAATTCCCGACGCGCCGCGTGATTGCGATGATATTGCCGCGGCCGCCCCCATGTTGGCGTATCGCACGCGGTACGGGCGTTCGAAGACACATCGTCGCCAGACCTTACGCCGCCGGCAAAAAAGGGTAATTTCTTGACGCGTCAATTTGCGCTGGATAATTTGCAAGAGTCCAACGCTGGCTCATGGGACATTCTCGCGCCACCAACATCCGTTCGCGGACAGGAGGTAGGGAAGATGCGTGTTCATCGACTGTGTGTGGCGGGCATCGTAACGATCGTTGTCCTCTCGGGCATCTCAACCGTTGCGGCCACGGAATATTTCCTGACGATCGGCGGCGGCTACACTCCCAGTGGCAATCAGGCCTCGCTGGAAAAGAATGTCTTGTTCTTCCAACATCTGCTGGCGGAACAACACCTGGCCGGTGCGGCGCACGACATTCTGTTCAGCGACGGCGACTCGCCCGGCCGCGATTTGCAATTTATCGATCCCACGGCGGGCGTACCGCGCGCCGTGTTGCTCGTTGCACGGGTCTTCGGCAAGGAAGACGACCTCGACACGCAGTTTCGTTCGCACGCTGTGCCTGGAATCCGCGGCGCCTCGTCGCGGCAGAATCTGGATCGTTGGTTTGACGATGTTGCGCCGCAATTGCACGCCGGCGACCGGCTGGTGATTTATCTCACCGGCCACGGAGGCAAGGGATCGCACGCGGACAATCCCCATTTCTTCATGTGGAACCACGAGCAAGTGCCGGTCAAGGATTTCGTCGCGAGGCTCGACAAGATCGACCCCGAGGTGCGCGTTGTGCTGGTGATGGTGCAATGTTATTCGGGCGGATTCGCGAATTGCATCTTTAACGAAGGAGATCCCAAGAAGGGCGTTTCGCGCGCCAACCGCTGCGGATTCTACGCCACGGTGCAGACTCGTCCGGCCGCCGGCTGCACACCCGAGATCGACGAAGAGAATTATCAAGAATACAGCAGCTCGTTCTGGGCCGCGATCGGCGGGCGAACACGGCTGGGCGAGCCCATTGCCGCGCGCGATTGCAACGTCGATGGTCAGATATCGTTTGCCGAAGCGCATGCACACGCACTGCTGACGTTGAATACCATCGACATCCCAGTGAAGACGTCCGACGCGTTTCTGCGCGCGTTCAGCAAATCTACGGGAGAGGCGGCCGAGCATTTGATCTCGCCCGACGCGCCGTTCGAGACGCTCGAATCGTTGGCCTCGCCGCTCGAGCGCGACGTGTTGAATGGGCTTTCCCAAACGCTCAACCTGGCGGGCGACGATCGATCGAAGTTAGCCCGCGATTTGGCAGAACGCCTTGAGAAAGAGCGCGGCGAGATCAACAGAGAAAAAAAGAAATTGCAGGGTGAGTATCAGCGCGCGCGCAATGCCATGGGCGAGATGCTCAAATTCCGCTGGCCCGAGTTTGCCAACCCCTGGAATCCCCAGGTTGCCGAGCAATTGCGTCGCGATGGGCCCGAGATAGTGGCCGCCATCGAAGGACATACTCGCTATAGCGAATTCTCCCGGTTGCACGACGAAATCTCCGAACACTCGGCCCGTGCGCTGGACGCCGAGTGTCGCTGGGTGAAATGCCAGCGATTTCTCAGGGTGACAGAAAACGTCGTGCTGGCGGCCAATCTCGACAAGGTCGCCACGCCCGAAATCCGCGACCGTTATCGCGCATTGCTCGACAGCGAGGCCGATACGCTCTGCGGTCGGCCATAAAGAGACGATTGCAGGCGCACGGGGCCACGAATCACGCGCTAGAGACGAACACGGGAACGGCGATCGATTCGTCCCTCATCTGATCCGTGTTGTCGCTGTCCTGACTCTTCTGCGAGCGATTGATTCTTCGCGTGTCGGCGAAAAAGCACTGAATTGCTGCGCCGCGCACGACAAAATAAGCGTCTCGCCCGTTCGCGCATCGCCCTTGTCTGGCGATCTTTGTGCCGCGTGTAGTGAATGTTACAGCGCGGTGGACGTGGCACGTCTGCATTTGTCAAGACCGAAAAAAGGTCGTGCCTGAATTGCCATCAAACTACGTTTGTCGCATGCGACGAGGCTGTTTATAATGCGACTGAAATCGAGGCAGCGCTTCAACTGTTTGATGTGCAGCAATTCGCCGAGAAGTCGTCAAAGGAACTTATGCCGTGCTTTCCGTTCGACCAAAAGTCGCCGAGTTGGTATTCCAGCTCTATGGAAGGTCGCTGCACCCAGAATTATTTCAGGTTTACAATAGTCGTTCGGTGAAACGTGGCGATTACGAGGCCACGATCAGCATCACCAGTGCCGGCCACATTGTCACTTGGCGACATCAGGGGTTGGTACTGACCGAAGTTTGCGCATCAGCGCAACATCCGCTCCCCCAGAAAAGACGGTTGCTATCCTATCGCCTCAAAGGCGAGCGCAGCGATCGAATGGAGTGTCGGGGTGGCGCCTCGTACCAGGTAAACTTCCAATTAGAGCCGGTCGAGCCCGAGGTCTTTTGGACCTTTCAGCAGGAACTGGCATTTTCTGGCGAGCGGCAGGGCATGTTGCACAATTTCCACTCCAGCGGCCGCATGGCGATCGGTGCCCTCAGCTATATCAACGTGGAAACGCGCAATCGCAGCCTGCTGGTGCAAGCGTTTCACACCTTTCCCGACGACTACGCCATCGTAAAGAGCCAATCTCTTTATGAAGTACCGTAGTTAAGGATTGCTTTCGCCAGGACGTGCCGCCGTTTGGCAAAATCGGCACGAACCACGCGGGCCGCTCTGATCACCCTCGGGTTACGGCGCATCAACTCGGCAAAAAGTCCTGCCCAGGTTGCCCATTGTAAATGCGTACGCAATGGCGGCATCCGCTGAAGTCTTTTTTTTCCTGCTCTCTGTGTCCTCGACGTCCTCGGTGGCAAAAATCCTCGGGCGCCTGGTCAGGAGAGCGTTCAGTCGAGATAACGCTGCGTCAGCCCCTGATAAGCGTCGATGCGGCGGTCGCGCAGAAAGGGCCAATGCGTGCGCACTACGTCGATCTGGTCCAGGTTGCACTCCACGATCAGCGTCTCTTCGGCATTGTGACTGGCGCGAGCCAGGATATTGCCATTCGGATCGGCGACAAACGACGCGCCCCAAAACTCGATATCACCTTCGCTGCCCGTGCGATTCGAGGCCGCCACGAAGACGCCATTGGCGATGGCATGGCTGCGCATCATTGTCTCCCATGCCGCATGCTGACTGGCGCCGTATTCTTCTTTCTCGCTGGGGTGCCAGCCGATAGCAGTCGGATAGAAAATAATCTGCGCGCCGGTCAGTGCGGTTAGCCGGGCTGCCTCGGGATACCATTGGTCCCAGCAGACACATGTGCCCAACTTGCCAAAGCGCGTCGGAAAGCTGGCAAAGCCCAAGTCGCCTGGCGTGAAATAGAACTTCTCGTAGTAAAGAGGGTCGTCCGGGATGTGCATCTTGCGATAGACGCCCGCCGTACTGCCGTCCGCATCGAAGATCACGGCGGTATTGTGATACAACCCCGCCGCGCGCCGCTCGAAAAACGAACCGACCACGGCCACCTGGTGTTGGCGGGCAGCGGCGGCGATGCGTTGGCTCGTGGGGCCTGGGATCGGCTCGGCATCGCCGAACCGCGCATGGTCTTCGCTCTGGCACGGGTATTGCCCTGCAAACAACTCTTGCAGGCAGACGATCTGCGCGCCGGCGCTGGCGGCTTCGGCAATGCGGGCAACGGCCTTCTCGACGTTGCGATCTTGCGAAGAGACGCAACTCATCTGCACCAGTGCGATGGTCACTTTGGCCGACGAAGAAGTTGACCGCTTGTCGGTTGGGTTGGGGCTGTGGCTCATAGTCCTGCGATGTTACCCTATCCGAGGTTGCATCGCCAAGGACCCTGGGCTCTGCCGAAAGTCGCGAGCATGACACACCAACAGCCTGTGGGCCTGTTCATCACTGGGACCGATACCGAGGTCGGCAAGACGTACATCGCGGCGCGCATCGCACACGCCTTGCACGCCGCGGGACGTCGTGTGGGCATTTACAAACCGGTGGCCAGCGGTTGCCGGGCCTTGGGCGATGAACTGGTGAGCGAGGATGCCGTGGCACTATGGAACGCGGCAGGGCGTCCTGGGGAACTCGACCGCGTTTGTCCGCAGCGATTTGCCGCGCCGCTGGCACCACACCTGGCGGCCCGCGCCGCCGGGTTCGAGATTTCCGCCGAACAATTGCGCACGGGGCTCGACTACTGGAGGGACCGTAGCGACGTGCTGGTGGTCGAAGGCGCAGGCGGACTACTCTCGCCCGTCGGTGACGACGATTACGTCGCCAACCTAGTGGCCGATTTTGGCTTTCCACTGATCGTTGTCAGCGACAACTCGTTAGGAACGATTCACCGCACGCTATCGACGTTGGTCGTCGCGGCGACTTGTGGCGAAGGTCTGGACGTGGCCGGCGTGATCCTCAATCAGGTCCGACCGGACGCGCAAGATGCCAGTGTCGCGTCGAACCTTGCCGAGCTGCGCGCGCGCTGCGTCCCCAAGGTGCTCGGCCTGGTGGGGTGGCAAGGCGAGCTGCCGCAGGAGATTGATTGGCTCGAACTGGCCGCGTCCTAGCGACGACCGGCCTGAACGCGCTGGGTGACGTAGTGCCAATAGTCGGTTGACAGCATTGACTGTTTAGGTCAACGCGGCAACCGCCCGCTGTTCGTGCCGGCGCTCGGCCATCGAGGTATCCATCGTTAATTCCATCGTCACGCTCCAGCGGCCCGATGCGTCGGCCTGCACCATCCAGTGCGGCTGCACGACGACCGACTGGTGAACCAATTCGAAGCCCCCTTCCGATTGGCTGACCGTTTCGATGGGGTAGGTCCATACGCCGCTCGCGCGCGAGGCTTTCCAGCCCACGTCGATTCCCAAGTATTCATCGACCAGGTTCAGCGAGCGAGCATCGGCCAGATTGAGCTGTTGGCCCAAGTGGCCCAACCGATGACCGTCGCCGTCGTGAAAGTACCGGTCGTCGCAGCCCGATGGCATCCCGGCGAAATTGAACTCCACGCCAAAATGGAACGACTGAGCGGGCTCCAGTCCCTCGATCAGGTAAGCGATTTCGAGCGTCGAGCTGCCGGCTTCCAGCGTGATGCCCTTGGTGATCTTCAGCGGATGTCCCCAGGCGTTGCCCTGCCGCGAGAGCTGCACCTGAATCCGGTTCGGGTTGCGTCGCAAGCGTGCTTCGTAGGCGCCGCTAGCGAAGTCACCCCGTTCGAGTGACTTGCCACCAGCGACGCTTTCCAATGTCGCGTCGGCGTCGAAGAAATGGTCGATCAGGCTCTTGCGCGGCAACGTGTCGTATTGCAGGCGGTCGTTCAGGCCGGGCTGCTTGAAGACGACGCGATCATGAATGCTGCTGACCCCATCGGCATTGGAGTTCGGACCGGCCAGCACCTTGCGGTGATACGCTTCGGGCTGGCGCGCCAGCGTTGCCATCAGATTCAAACAGATGCTGCGGACGTCGAGCTCGTAAAGTAGCCCGCCGCGCCACGGCCTGACCAGTGCCGCGAGCTTGTCGTTGGCCAGATAGACTTCCTGGCGTGCATCGAGATTGAAATCACCGACCACGGCTTCGATCCAGGGATCCGTGCGCTCGGCCGCGCGATCGAGCAGATTGTCGGCAGCTATTAACGAGCGATACACGGCATTGCGCAAGTGGGGCAGGTAGATGCCGCCGAACGCGCCGTGCCAGTAGCTGCAATTGCACTGGCCTCGATAAAGCTCGCTGCGGGCCGCCTCGACCAAGGTGCGATTCTGCCGGCTTTCTTCGGCCTCGGCCACGCGCCGACTGATCATCAGCATCCGCGTGTACATTTCGTCAGCTTCGGGATACTTCACCTTGAAGTTGCGCCAAAAGCCGCCGCGCACGAACTGCGACAAGACGGGCCAATGCGGATCATGCTCCAGTTCGTGCCGCACGCGCTCGTATTCCAAAAGCTGGGCGGTAGGGAGCGCCCATTCGGTCATCTCGCGATAGCTACTGTCGGGCAGATAGATTTTGCCATTGGGCGGAACGTTATCGATGGCCTCGGCGAGCGTGGTGGTTTTGATCCAACTTTCGTTGGCCACGAGCGCCTCGAAGAAACGGGACAGCCACCCGTCGTCGTAGACGTGACGCTTGGTCTCGGGCCAGGTGCCGAACTTCTCGCCGTCGTCGCCGAAAACGACCACGGCCTCGGGCCGCCGCTCGGCAATGCTCCGCAAGTGGTCGACCGTCGCCTCGGGCGCGGCGAAGGGGATCGTATACCGCAATCGCTCGCTGCCGGGAAAGATGGCCAGGATCTGCCCGTCATTCTCGCTGATGAAATACCCATCGAGTAGCTCAGGCGACAGACCGGCATTGCGAAAATGAAAGTCGTCGAGCACGGTGTAATGGATGTTGGCCTCGACCAGGTCGCTGACCATGGTCGGTTCCCAGACCCGCTCGGGAATCCACATACCGCGCACTTTGCATCGCAGCCGCGCCTCGAGCCATTGGGTATAGCTGCGGATCTGGCCGATGCGGTCGCGCGGAGGGATCATCGACAAGATCGGCTCGAAGAACGCCCCGCCAATGATTTCGATGCGCCCTTGCGAAACCAATTCCGCCAGCTCATCCAGGTACTCGGGATGGCGGGCCGCGAGCCACTCCATCAGCGAGCCGCTGGTATGCAAGCAGATCTGTAGCGAAGGAAAGCGGCGAAACACTTCCAAGAACGGCCGGTAGCTGTCCTGATAGGCCTGTTCGAAGACGCCGTCGAAGTTGCCGATCGGCTGATGATTGTGCAGAACGAGAGCGAGGCGAATCGTGTGTGGCATGATAGCGGCTGCGGCGAAGCAAAATTCCTTTTGATTAAATACCGCCCTGAAGGCGTCCATGCGACCGCCAGCGACAAGATATCCATGTCGCTGACAGCTTGATCACTGACGTTATGGTCACAGTCTGCATTATCACCAAGTGCAGAATCGCTAGTGGAAAGCGACTCTCTTCAATCGCGCCCTTACCCAGTCTGGCTGACCGGCAAGGTCCGCGGCTCTTGTACATCGACGTCGACTTCTCGCAGGAACGCGGCGGCTTCTTCCGGCGGCACCGGATTGATGTAGAAGCCCGATCCCCATTCGAAGCCTGCCGTCTTCGTTAGACGCGGAATGATCTCAATGTGCCAGTGATAGTGGTTGAGTTCCTGTGTGTCAAAGGGGCTGGTATGAAGGATGTAATTGTACGCAGGTCGGTCAAGCGCCGTCTCGATCTTTCCCATCACTTGCTTCATGATGCGAGCCAAATCCTCGACGCCGTTTTTCTGAATGTTTTCGTAGTGGCTGGAGTGGTTTTTGGGCAGCACCCAGGTCTCGAAGGGAAACCGGCTCGCAAACGGACAGAATGCCACGAAGCCCGGCGTGTCGATGACGATCCGCTTTTCGGTGGCTAGCTCTTGCTGCACCATATCGCAAAACACGCAGCGCCCCCGATACTTGTAGAATTCCTGGCTGCCGATCATCTCCTCGCGGACATTGATCGGCACGATCGGCGTGACGATCAATTGACTGTGCGTGTGCTCGAGCGAGGCACCGGCTGCTTCGCCCACGTTCTTGAAGATCATGCCGTATACCAGGCGTCGATCCTTCTTCAGGTCGACGAGGCGGTCGCGATAAGCCCAAAAGACGTCGCGCAGGGTCTCTTCGGACAAGTCGGCGGTGCTGAGCACATGCTGCGGCGATTCGATGATCACCTCGTGGGCGCCCACGCCGCGCATCATGTCGTAGATTCCCTCGCCGCGCTTGTTCAGATCTCCCTCGATCTCGAGCGCTGGAAACTTGTTCGGCACGACGCGCACGCGCCACCCCTCGCGGTTAGGCAGCGAGCCCGGCTTGCGGTACGCCAGGATCTCGCCGGGTGTGGTCTCTTCGTTATGTTCGCAAAAGGGGCAGAATTTTCCGCCGTGGACGCGCGGCGTGGATTCAAAATCGTGTGGCCGCTTGGCGCGGCTCTTGGCGATGATTACCCACCGGCCAACAATCGGGTCTTTGCGGAGGTCTGGCATGGTTACTTTCTAAACGATGGCCGCGCAAGGCACGCGGCCCGAAATGTATGAATCGCGTGACGGTTTGGCCCATCTGGCCCATGGTAGCTGCACGCTCGGCGGTATCTCGCACTCATACTTGCCACATGATTAGTTCGTAGTCGGGCGAGGGAACGAACGTTTCGATCGCGCCCTCATGCGGTAGCCGTTCGATCGATTGGTCCGCTTGCAACAATTCCACCACAAAATGCAGTGGCGCATCGATCGAAACTGCCAGGCTGCGAAAAGGAATCGCCACCTCCAGAATCATATCGGCCGCCGCCTGCACGCCCGAGACGGTAACCGGCACGTCGTTGCGGTACAACTGCACGATCGGTTCCTGCCAGCCGGGATGTGAAACGATCAACTCGAAGCCGGGCGGATCGAGAAAGGTGATCTTCAGCGTATCGACGTCGGCCAGTCGTTCGCGAATGGTTCCCCCGCGACCGTCACAACGCAGGAAGAGACGTTCCGTGTCGAATCCGAAGTACAAGTCGGCGATGCGGCCTTCGGCGACCATGCTCATGGTGCCGCGTGCGCCCGTCGCGGTGTAGTGGCCGGCATTGAGCCACTCGAAATAGGTCCGCCGGCCATCCACTTTTACGTTCAACAGTGACGTCGGTTCGAGAAACAGTTGTGTCTGGCGATGTCCCTGGCTGATCGGACGAGCGAGCTCGCCCGGCGCGGCGTCTTCGAGCAAGGCATAAACGTTTTGCAGGTGACGCCGAAACAAGCGATCGAACAACTCGTCCTGAGCGCTCGAGTGATCGTCTCCAAACCACCAGAACCAGTCACTCCCCTCGGCGATGTACAACTCTTCCCACGCTTGCTTCAGTTGGGCAGGGGTCTTATCGCCGTTGCGGCCGGCCTGGACCAAATGTGTGCGCGTCTCGAACAACAAATCCCAAGCCCGATTGCATTCTGGGTGGCCGATCCAGATGCCAAAATTGTGTTGAATCCAACTGCCCGAAAACAGCTGCCCGATCTTGTCGGTGGCCGGATGCCGTGACAGATAGTCGCAGACCCGCACCGGCGTGACCTTGGGGTGCGTGCCGACGCGTCGATACAAGCTGCGCAAAAAATCGACGCCGCTATTGGGATAATATTCCCAACAGTTTTCCCCATCGAGAATGATGCTCACCAGCGTCGGACGATGGCCGGCATTGGTGGTGGTGGCCCGGCCGATGGCGTCGATCTTGCCCAGAAAATCATCCACGGCCTGATCGGCCTGATAGCGCTGGTAATGGAAACCGATCTGGTCGCTCATGGCATGGTCGCGAAAGACCATTTGCAAGCTTTGGCCACGTTCTTCCACGCGCCACGGTCGGTACAGCATTTCGGGATTGCGCAAGTACCCGTGTCCGTCGCGCGTCACCCAGCCATCGGTCGAACGGGACAAGACTTCCTCGTCGGTGGCCATCCACTGGATGCCCGCCTTGGCGACGGCCGCGATCATCGGCTGGCAGACCGATCCTTCCGAGGGCCACATGCCCACAGGCTTCTCGCCAAAGAGTTGCGTGTGGTATTCGACGGCCCGCTGAATCTGCATCTCGGCATCTTCTCGATAGCCGTCGAGATGCTTGGGCAAGGTGACGTCCGGCATGGCTTGCCGCGCTAAGCGTTTATCGTAGAGCAGCGGCAGGATCGGATGATAGAACGGCGTGGTGGTGAGTTCGATCTGGCCGCTTTCGGCCAGTTCCCGGTGCAGCGGTATGACCTCGGCCAGCAATCGCATTTGCCGTTCGAGCAACCATTGCTTTTCGGCTTCGGTCCAGTGCTTACCCTTCTTGCGAAAATCGGCCAGATCCTTGTCCTGTTCGAAGGCCAGGGGATGGATCCAGGAAAGATTCGACCAGCATTGCAGATCGAGAATGTCGCGCTTCGTGAAGCGTTTGGCCGCGCGGGCCGCAGGATCAATCGACAAGCCGCGCTTTTGATACAACTCCAGGTAGCGGCGATACGGGCGGATCATGTGGTCCGGATGGACCATGAAGAAGTTGTCCAGCAGATAGGTCACGTCGGCTTCGCTCAGCCCGTCGGCCGGCGCACGCGACACGCGCAAGTGATCGTCCTGCGCGCCGCGGTCTGTATAGGCCGTCAACTGCAACAGCAGACTCGGCACCAGGTTGATCGTGGCGTGCATCTCCGGAACTTCGCGGAGCAGCATCGCCATGCCCCAATAGTCCTTGGTGGCGTGTAATCGCACCCAGGGCATCGGGTTTTCGCCGCTCACATCGTCCGGATAATACGGCTGATGCTGATGCCAAATGAAAGCCAGAGCTACGTCGTGCATGGCCATCCTCCTTGTGCCGAACGCGCGAGGAAGCGTTAACCACCGGCCAGGGGCGAATCGGCCGTGCGATTAAACTGATTTCCTCGTGGACCCTGCTGGACACTCGTCAAGCAAGAACGCCTTGTGACACCTGGGCGGTGATGCGGCGATATAGGCTGACGTATTGTTCTGCGCTGCGTTTCCAGGACCAGTCCTGATGCATGCCATTGGCGACCAGTTGCGACCAAAGCTCGGGCCGCCCGTACATGTTCACCGCACGCCGCAGCGTTTCGGCCAAGGCCATGACGCTGTACTCGCGGAAACTGAATCCATTAGCTGCGCCGGCCGACAGGGCCTCGGGCGTGGCGTCGACAACCGTGTCGGCCAATCCTCCCGTGGCGCGAACCACCGGCACGGTCCCGTACTTCAAACTGTAGAGCTGGCTCAGGCCACAGGGCTCGAAATGGCTGGGCATCAGGAACATGTCGGCGCCTCCTTCGATCCGATGCGCAAGTGCCTCGGAGAATTGCAGCTTGACCGCCACGTTCTGCGGATTGCGATCGGCGAGCGAAGTCAGAAGTTGCTCGTACTTTCGATCGCCGGTGCCGATCACGGCCCATTGCACATCACCCGACTGCACCGACTCTTGCATGACGCTGGTGATCAGGTCGACGCCCTTTTGCTCGGTCAGTCGCGTAACGATGCCCACCAGCGGCTTCGCGGCGACTACCTCGAGCCCCAACTCGGCCTGTAGCGCCGCCTTGCAGGCTGATTTGCCTGAGACGACGGTCGAGGCATCGTACTTGATCGGCAAATGGGAATCGTTCGCCGGATTCCACAGCGTGTAGTCGACGCCATTGAGAATGCCCGACAGCATGGCACGGCGCTGTTGCAAAACGCCTTCCAGACCGCAACCCAAAGAAGAGGCCTGAATCTCTTCGGCGTAGCGCGGGCTGACCGTGTTGATGGCGTCGGCAAATACCAGGCCGGTCTTCAGCAAGTTGAGCTTGCCGAAGAACTCCATCTGATGCCAGTTGAAGTACTTCCAATCCAATCCGGTTAGCAGCATGTCCCAATGCCAGAACTGACCCTGGAAGGCCAGGTTGTGGATCGTAAAGAGCGACGCGATGCGCTCGTAGCGCGGCACGCCTCGATATTCCACTTTCAGGTAAGCCGGCAGCAAGCCGGTTTGCCAATCGTTCGCGTGTAGCACGTCAACCGGCAGCTCTAACAGGCGAATCGCCTCGAGCACCGCGCGGCTGAAGAACACGAACCGCTCGCAATTGTCGATGTAGTCCTGGCCACCGCTGCCGTAGAGTCCTTCGCGATCGAAGTACTGCCGCTGATCGACCAGGTAGACCGGGATCTGCGTGCCGGGGAAGCGGCTGCGAAGCAGGCCCCCTTTGACCGTCTTGCTGCCGATCGGGATCTGGAATTCGATCGACGTCTGCTCGATAGGTTGCCCCGAGGCCAACGCCTGGCGATAGGCGGGCATGAAAACCGCGGGCGAGTGCCCCAGCCGAGCCAATTCGATCGGAAGCGCCCCAGAAACGTCGGCCAATCCGCCAGTCTTGGCGAAAGGCACCGCCTCACTGGTAGCCAGGAGTATGTTCATCCCGGGTCGCTCCCATCCGTCGGCGGCCGACAGCAAGTCACGCAATTGGTCGCCGGAAGTCCTTTATCGAGAGCCGCTTGGCGTCGATCGTCCGTGCCCGCCCGGACCGAGGGAATCATAGCAGATCACGGCGCAAAAACCAGCAGTTGCGAGAGTTACGTCAGCCTGTCGTCAAAGTTACTGTTGTTTGCCTCTGTTACGCTACTCCTACGATCGTGCGAAGTTGCGGCCGCCGATGAGCTTTTCTGACCCGCGCCGTCCGACAATTGTAGACGAGGGTCAAATCATAACGGTCATCACATATGGAACGGCCCCCGCGCGCGAAATTGGAAGCTGTAAAAATGGTCGAGAACCTGTGCGGCCCGTGCCATGTCTGCCTGACTTGTGCCGGGAAAGGCAGGAGTGAATACCCCTCTCGGGAGGATGGCCAGTCGTTTCACTCGCCGGCCGTCTGTCGGTCTCTATGTCGTCGATGGTTGCCACACCGGACGATCGATGCGATTTCGTTTTTTCAACGGACCTATGACAGGCATGCACATCCGTAGGTTTCAATCCGCCGATGAACAGCCCGTCGTCGCGCTTTGGCATCGTTGCGGCCTGACGCGCCCCTGGAATGACCCCAATCGAGATATTCGGCGGAAACTGGGCGTTCAGCCCGAGTTGTTCCTGGTTGGCACCCTGGACGAACAGGTCGTAGCCACGGTCATGGCCGGCTACGACGGCCATCGCGGCTGGCTCTATTATTTGGCCGTCGATCCCGGGCAGCAGCGACGAGGTTTCGGGCGCGAGATCGTGACGGCCGCCGAACGGCTGCTGGCGAACTTGGGCTGTCCCAAAATCAACCTGCAAGTTCGCACGGACAATGTTGCCGTCGTCGAATTCTACCGCCGCCTGGGCTTCTGCAGGGACGAAGTCGTGAGTTTGGGAAAGCGGCTCGTGCCGGACAGCTAACTGCCCGCAAGACTGCCTTCCACAATCGGACACACGCCGTTGCTCGCGGCCCCCGAATGCGAGCCATACAACCGGCGCAATAGCCAGAGCTCGCGCGATCGCGCGTCCGAGGCAACTGCCGCGGCAATAAAGCGGATCTGGTCACCCGCCATTTTTTCTGCCCGCGGCGGGCCAGGTAGTAGCTTTTTGACAGGTAATTCTTCACCTGCTTAGGGGCCGCCTCATGCCGCGCGCGCTACTTCGTGGATTCGTTGCCATCGCCTTGTCGTTGTCTGCCGCTCCGTTCTGTACGGCGCAGGAAACCTTTGCGACCATCACGGGCTGGGATCAGCAATTGTTTCCCTCGTATATGCTGGTGAACGCCACGATCCGCAATTCTGCTGCCGACGACCCCCGAGACACCGACAACGCGGCAGACGACGCCGAGCAGGTGACCGTACTGGGCGACCCGCACGG
>DASXEJ010000256.1 GCA_036490175.1 Pirellulales bacterium
GACCAACGGCGGTGAGGACGGCGAGAGTTATGCAGGCCACGATAACAGGCTTCACGACCCGGACCCGCGTGATGCCCGCGGCCATCAGCGCCGTGAGCTCGTTGTGACGTTGAATCCACGCCACGGTGAACATTGCGGCAATGAGCGAGATCACGCCGCTGAGACGCTCGAAGAACCCTATCGACTTGTAAAAGTAGTACTCTCCCAGAACGCCGAGCAGGCTTCCCTGCGTCTCGGAATAGCGCATGAAGTCGTCAAGGTGGCTAAACGCGTCTAGCATCACGTACAAACCGGTCAAACTGACGAAGCAGATCACAAATACGTGAGTGAACTGACGCAGTAAGTAGCGGTCGATGATCTTCATCGGTGCTCGAAATCTTGGCGTAGGCCGACGCTCCGCATGCGGAGAGTAACTGCCGACTGCCACCGTGCTAGCAGAAGAGGGCGTGCCAGGGCGCGTTTGGGCCGCCCAGAATAAGACTTGGTCCGCCATTCACCAAGGCGGATTTGCCGCCCCGAAGGCGGTCAGATCATGCCAGCACGGTGTGAATCGCCCGAGCGAGGGCCTCGACACCGCGGCGAATCCGCTCGACCGATTGCACGCCGTAGCACAGGCGAATCATGTTTGTGCCGGCGTTCCGTTGCGGATCAGGATAGAAGTACTCGCCCGGCACGTACAGCACGCCCTCTTCCACCGCATGATCGAACAGCGACCCACCAGGCCCCGTGTCAACATGCTCTGGCAATTGCAGCCAGACATAGATGCCACCCTGCGGACGGTTCCAACTGACGCCGGGTAGGTCGCCTAGGTAATCGTCGCACGCAGCCAGCGTCGCCATCATCTTGGCGCGGTAGTGATCGCGCAGCTTCTCGATGTGCGGGCGCAACAGGCCCTCTTCCATCACGGCTGCCATCAAATGCTGGCTCAGGTTGGGTGAACCAAAATCGATATTGCCCTTCTGATTCGCGACCGGTTCGATCAGATCGCGAGGCAAGAAGCCCCAACCAACCCGTACACCTGGCGAGAATGATTTGGAAAACGTCTCTGTCAAAATGACGGTATCCCCTTCGGGGTCATACGACCGCAGGCTCGGCACGTCATCACCGGCGTAGCGCAGCTCGCGATAAGCCGCGTCCTCGATAATGCGGATCGTCCCTTGTCGCGACCAGCGCTTAATCACGTCCACGACCGGACCGCGGCGTTCCTCCGCCAACGTGACCACGCTGGGATTGTCGAAATACGAGACGACATACAGGGCTTTCACGCGGCCCAGCTCGCCGGCCGCGTCAAGCCGGGCCAGTTCCTCGTCGAGCGACTCCGGTACGACACCCCGTTCATCCGACGCGACACCTACCGCACGAACGCCGATATTGTGCAGGATGCCCAGAAAAACGAAGTAGGTTGGCTCCGGACAGATCACGATATCGCCTGGATTGCACAGCGTGTCGACCAGCAAGTGCAACAGTTCGTTGCTGCCCGCCGTCATCAAGACCTGATCCACGGACAGATGCTGTCCGGCAATCGCCGCGCCGTCATTTTCAAACAGATGGGCGAGCACGGCTTCGCGCAATGGCAGATGTCCAGCAGGCGTCCCGTATTGCAGCGCAGCCTGGGCGCGGCGAACATCCTTCAAAACAGCGTTGATCGCTTCCCGAGTCTCGTCGACCGGCAGCGAAACCTGATCAACAAATCCGGCCGCCAACGAAATCAACTCGGGATGCGCCAATGCCCGCTGCATCAGCGCACTAATCGGTTGGCTGGCAGCCGCCGCGGCGCGCCTGCTGAAGGAGTCGACCGACGTCATAAAAGTTGCCTCGTGGGCCAAGACGGCATGATTTAAACGCGGTAGCATACGAAGGTTCCGGCAAGGGGTCAATCTGGTCGTGTGGTCGCTGTCATTGTCTGCAAGTTAGGTTTGACACGCGTGTGAGGAATGATGTTCGCCGGAGACTGCTCGCGACGATCGCCGGACGCACGAATATTACGAACCTGTCAGGTCCGTCGCTGAATTGGGAATGCCGATAGTGGGCAGCAATCGAAAATCCTTGCTTCCATCGAACATTGCACAGTGGGCAGGGTGGTTTCCCTTGCCGTGCCTCGCATGGTCTCCCAAACTGCGCCGGGTCGTCGACCAATCTCGCCGTGCAATTCTCGAGCTAGTGCTGCCCCCGCGTTGCGTGTGGTGTTCCATGGAATCCGCCGATTTTCCTCCGGAGATTCTGCTGTGCGCGGATTGCCAGAAGCTTCTCGCCGGCGCCGAAACCAGCCGTTGCCCGCGCTGTGGGTCCGCCGTGTCATCCGCCGGACCACAAGCGTGTGCCGATTGCCAGGGCCGAGAATTGCGTTTCGACGGCGTTCTGCCACTGGGTTCCTACAAGGGGGACTTGCGCGAGTGTGTTTTGAAACTCAAACGGCCGGGGCACGAATCATTGGCCGTGGCCACGGCAGGTCTGTTATATGCACGCCATGCCGAACAACTAGGCGGGGCCAAGGTCGACGCCGTACTCCCGGTGCCAATGCACTGGGCGCGCCGGCTCGTACGTCGCGCCAACAATGCCGAGTTATTGGCCGCCACGCTGGCGACCCGACTGCGGGCGCCAATGTTGCACCGCGCAATGCGTCGCGTGCGCAACACCAGAAAACAGGGGCCGATGCTTCGCACCGAACGGCTGCAAAACGTGCGAGGTGCCTTTCGCCTGGCGGAGGATGTCGCTGTGCAGGGAAAAAAGCTGCTTGTCGTTGATGATGTGCTCACGACTGGCGCAACTTGCGACGAAATCGCCAAGACGTTGAAACGAGCCGGTGCGACGACCGTGACAATTGCCGTATTGGCCCGTGCCGACAGTGCCCGTTGAATGCAGGCGATTTCGCCTATAATGGTTTTTCTTTGTCGGTTGCCGGTCGAATCCTGCATTGCACTCCGCATCGAGCTTCACCTTGCCATCACGCACTCTCAGAATCGGCACCCGTTCCAGTGCGCTTGCCCGTTGGCAGGCGGATTGGGTCGCGACGGAGCTGCGCAATCGCGGGCACGATGTTGAACTCGTACTCATCTCCACTCGAGGCGACCGCAACCAGACGCAGGCCATCGGCTCGATCGGCGGCGACGGACTATTCACCAAGGAATTACAGCGTAGCCTGTTGGCCCGCGACATCGATTTGGCGGTACACAGCCTGAAGGATCTACCGACCGAACTGGTCGTCGGGCTGCTTCTGGGGGCCGTTCCCGAGCGCGGCCCGACCGGTGACGTACTGGTATCGCGTACTGGCGACACGTTCGCCCGCTTGCCCCCTGGTGCGCGCATCGGCACTGGCAGTTTGCGCCGTCGCGCACAACTGCTTCATGCCCGTCCGGATTTGCTGATGAAGGACATCCGCGGCAATGTTGATACTCGATTGCGCAAGCTGCACGCTGGCGACTACGACGCCCTGGTGCTGGCCGAGGCCGGCCTGAGGCGGCTCGCCTTGGAAAACGAGATCTCCGAAGTTCTCCCTCAGTCGGTGATCCTGCCGGCGGTCGGCCAGGGGGCATTGGGGATCGAATGCCGCGAAGACGACGAGTCGACTCGAATGGCCCTCGCAGCGCTCGACCATCCAGCGACACATCAATCCGTCACCGCCGAACGGGCCATGCTCATGGCGCTCGCCGGCGGATGTCTGGCGCCCATCGCCGGCTGGGGACGCATCGTGGCGAGCGGAGGGCTACGTCTCAGCGGCGTCGTGCTGAGTTCCGACGGTCGCCAGCGGGTGTTGAGCGATCGCGAGACGCCCGGCCCACAAGCACACAGCCAGGATATTCATCTAACCGGTGCCGAAGAATTGGGCCGACAGGTGGCTAGTGACCTGGCCGCGCAAGGTGCGATTGAATTGATCCACGCGGCGCGGACCGGATAATCGTCCCAGGCACAACGCGCAGCGCAGTTAGATACCTTGATACCCAGGGGGGTTAGACGTCACTCAAAGAAAAAACGCCGTTCAGCAATCGGCCCTTTGAGGCAAGTTGCTGGACAGCGTCTTCATGTCGGTTTGCAAGTGGAGGATAGGGGACTTGAACCCCTGACCTTCTGGCTGCCAGCCAGACGCTCTCCCAACTGAGCTAATCCCCCAGTAAACTTTGGTCGAGCCGAATGCGCCGCCTGGAATACGGCTGCGGCAAGCCTCGACCCCGGCCACAACTCCAGACTAGAATCGGGGTTGCATTCGCCGACCGGAAACTTTATCACCCTGGCCAAACACTGTCAATCCTGGCGCGCCGCAGCCCGACACGGCAATGCGAGGTGTCCGCACTAGGGCGGAGGAACGATTGAAGAAGCTGCTGGTTAACCTGCTGAAGTTCGGCGTCTCAATCGGCATCGTCGCCTACTTAGTTTACGACGCCGTTAGCGACGACTCGTTCGCGCGGGTCATGGACCAGCCCAAACATTGGGGCTTTTTCGTCGTCGCTTGGGCTCTCTGCATGGGAGCGACCTGTCTGACCTTCGTGCGCTGGTTTTATCTGGTTCGCGCCCTTGATCTGCCCTTTCGCATGGCCGATGCATTTCGGCTGGGCTTCCTCGGGTATCTGTTCAATTTTGTGTCATTGGGCAGTGTCGGCGGCGATCTGTTCAAAGCCGTATTTATCGCCCGTGAGCAAAAGGGGAAACGCGCCGAGGCCGTGGCTACCGTTGTCATCGATCGCGTGATCGGCTTGTATGCGCTGTTCCTAGTGGCCAGTGTGGCCGCGCTAGTCACAGGCATGACCTCGTCCCCCAATCACGACGTCCAGATACTCGTGCAGATCACGCTGTGGTGTACCCTGATCGGCGGCATCCTGATCACGGCGCTGGTCATGCCTGGCTTCACGAACGGCCGCTTCTCGACCTGGCTGCGCGGGTTGCCAAAGGTGGGCCTCATCATCGGCCGGTTGCTGGAAGCGATACGCATGTATCGCACCCGCCCCGGCGTCTTGGCGCTAACCCTGGCGCTCAGCGTGCTGGTACACGTAATGAACACCGTGGGCATCTATTGCATCGCGCGAGGACTACCCGGGGCCGTTCCGACGCTCGGCGAACATTTCATCATCGTGTCTCTTGGCATGCTAGCGGGCGCAGTGCCGCTGCTGCCGAGCGGTCTAGGGGCCTTCGAAGGAACCATGGAGATCCTCTATCGCATCGTACCGGGTGGTGCCGAGGTGGCGCGTGACGAGGGGCTGCTGGTGGCCTTTGGTTACCGATTTGTAACCATTACGATCGCCATCGTGGGGGCGATTTTCTATTTCCGCAGCCGCCGCGACGTCAACGCGGCCTGGGAAGAGGCCGAACATATGAACGATCCTGTAGAACCAACCGCCGGCAAACAATCGGTTGCGATTGGTACTCCGCCAACAACAAACGCTCACTATCCGCAATCCGATGGCGTGGCAACCAAAAGCTAGGCCTTCAGCGGCGACGTTTTGGCCGCAACCATTCTCTGCGGCCCGGTGACCGGCCTGCGAACAAGGATCGCCTATTCGGCCACGCGGCGCCCATCCAGAAACAGGTTTCCGCCGCGGCGAACCAGGGCCGGCGCGGTTTTCGTTTCTAGTTCGGTTTCGTCGATCGCGGTGGTCGACAATCCACTCGTGAGCACCTGCGCCAGGCCGTTGTCGTATACCAGGCACGACTGAATTCGTACGCTCGATGCGCCACCTACCGCAATTCCTGCGCGACCATTTCCTCGGGAGATCGTGCCGGTCAGCGTGCAATTCTTGGCGCAATCGTGGGCATTGATGCCGTCAAGTTGAAAGCCCTGCACGGTGAGCTCGTTAATTACCACGTCGTGCACCTCGTACAGCGTAACGCCGACGGTCAGCGCCGCGAACGAGATCGCGTAATCGGCTGGTAGCTCCCCCTGGTCGACGCGAAAGTAGACCATGCCATCGGCCAGGCACCACTCGCGCGGCTCGAGCCGGGGCAGGATTCCAGCGGCAGAATCCAGGGGTCGCCGCGAAGCTGGCGGGCCGTCGAGAAACAACTGCGCGAAAGAACCACGCGACGGCCGGAAGCGAAACAACTCGCCTCGGAAATGCTCCCACGCCTTGGCTGGCACCAGACGTGAGCCTTCCAGTATCGCACCATGGCCCTCGATCATAAACGGCTTCGAGCCGAGCCCGCTGTGCCGCCCGCCACTCAGCGTAACACTCTCGCGATACGGCTCGCCCGTGTTGGCCATCACAATCCGGTCACCGGCGTTGGCCAGATCCAACGCGCGGGCCAGTGAACGCACCGGACCCCCGATCGCGCCGGCAGTGACAGGCGTGGTGGCGTCGCGATCGTCGTCGCCATGCACGTTGTCGACGAACAGATCCAGGGCCCGCGCCGGCGTGGTGCTAGAAAGTGCGCACAGCAGGACAAAACTGCAGAATCGTTGCATCGATCGATCGTCCATCTAGGAACTGAGAGCCTTGCAAGTGTACCACGCACTCTGCGTCGCACCGGATTATTGACGCAACTGATATAATTTCCGACGGGCTTGACCTAAGGCTCGGTGCCTTTGTCGATGTAGCGAGAGGGCGAACATGAAGCGCGTCAAAATCGGCAATTGTCTCTTAGAGCTGCGCCAAGGTGACATTACCGACGAAGTCGTCGACATGATTGTGAACGCGGCCAATAGCCAATTATCCCCTGGCGGCGGAGTGGACGGTGCCATTCATCGTCGCGGCGGCCCTGCCATCGTCGCAGAAACACTGCAAAAATTTCCGCAAGGTTGCGCGACGGGATCGGCTGTTATCTCGGCGGCGGGCAACTTGGCCGCCCGCTTTGTGGCGCATGCCGTAGGGCCGGTGTGGGATGGCGGCAACGCGGGCGAGCCAGAACTCCTCAGCGGGGCTTTTCGCCGATCGTTGGAATTGGCGATCGAGCACGACTGCCGTTCAGTGGCCTTGCCGGCACTTAGCGCCGGAGTCTATGCCTATCCGCTTGCCGACGCGGCCCGCGTGGCATTGACGACCGTGCTTGAGTTTCTTCGCCAGTACGACCAGCCCCAGCTGGTTCGGTTCGTGCTCTTCGGCCCAACGGCTTTCAAGACGTTCGCTAACGTGCTGGCGGAACTTGCCGGCCCCTGTGAAACCATCAGCGATTGATCGAGGACCAAGTGGCATGATCGCCGGCATACATCACGCCCAGATCTCCTGGCCAAAGGGCCAGGAAGAATCCGCGCGGCGTTTCTATTGCGAAGTGTTGGGCCTGGTCGAAGTGGCAAAGCCCGCGTCGTTGGCCGATCGTGGGGGCCTGTGGCTGGCCGTTGGAGATTTGCAACTCCACATTGGCACCGAAGAGGGGGTTGATCGCCACTCCTCGAAGGCCCACGTTGCGTACTCGGTCACGGATTTGCCGGCCTGGCGGCAGCGGTTGGCCGCTCTGGGGATCGAAACTTCAGAGGGCCTGCCGATTCCCGGCTATCGCCGTTGCGAGTTCCGCGACCCCTGCGGAAACCGGGTCGAGTTCATAGAGCCCACGTAATTCTAGCTGCAATGCTTGCGGGCGCCCGCGCCTACGGGGCTGGCGATTCGCCGTCTATGTTGGGTAGACTAGTGACACGGCTCCGGCCGAAGTGCCGGATGTGCCCATTTCGTCTTGGGTGGCCCTTGGCCCTCATTATTCATTTTGATTTGCAACTCGGGAGAGTGTCACTATGCCTTGCGGACATCGGGAGTCGTTTCTGGCGGTGCTCTTGCTTGGTGTCGTCGCCTCGCTCGCGTGGTGTGATTCCGGTCGGGCGGACGAGGGCAAGACCGGCGCGCTCGATCATCAAGAACTCGCCCGTGCCGTGACAATCTATCGCGACAAATACGGCATGCCGCACATCGACGGCAAAACCGACGCGGCCGTGCTGTTCGGATTCGGTTACTGTCAGGCCGAAGATTTTTTCTGGCAGATCGAAGATTCGTACCTGATGGGCCTGGGTCGTTACGCTGAATTGTACGGCAAGCCCGTGCTGCCGAAGGATATTCGCAACCGTGCGTTCGAGATTCCGCAACGCTCTAAAGAGGACTTCGATAAGCTCGATCCCGAACTGCAGCGATTGGGTACCGCCTTCGTCGCCGGCATTAACTTCTATCTCGAAACGCATCCGCGCACCAAGCCGCGACTGCTCAAACGTTTCGAACCGTGGTATCCACTGGCTTTCGCCCGAGCCGCCATCTTGGAACTTGTCGGCGGCCACATGAATGTGCCCGGCGGCGACCTGCCCACCTCCTACGGCGAGAAGAAGATTCAGGAAGAAGTTCGCGCCGCGACAGGCAGTAACGCCTGGGCCATCTCAGGCAGCAAAACGCGATCGGGCAAAGCCATGCTGCTGATCAATCCTCACCAGCCCTACTATGGCTTTGGACAGTTCTACGAAGCGCACATGCGCAGCGGCGAGGGGTGGAACTTCACGGGGGGCGCCTTTTTCGGAACGCCCATCCCGGCGCTAGGACACAACGAATACTGCGGCTGGGGCTTCACCACTAACGAGCCCAACGTCGGCAGTTCGTGGCGCGAGACCTTTGACGATCCGGACGAGCCGCTCAACTATCGTTATGGCAATGAATACCGCAAAGCCGTGCAATGGACTGACACGATCAAGGTCAAACGCGGCGGCGACTTCGAGTCGGTTGACGTGACACTCCGAAAGACGCACCACGGTCCGATCCTGCACAAGCTGAACGACAAGGAATACGTTTCGGGCGCAGTCGCCAAGATGTACGACGCCGTGTTGTCCCGGCAAACCATGAAGATGGTCCGTGCCAGGAACATCAATGACTTCCGCGAAGCGATGGGCATGCTCGACCTGCACCTGTTCAATACCGTCTACGCCGACGTACACGGCGACATCTACTATCTGTACAACGGCATCGTCCCAAAGCGCGATCCATCGTTCGATTGGGACAAAACAGTCGACGGCAGCGACCCGCGCACCGAGTGGCAGGGCATTCATCCGATCGCCGATTTGCCGCAAGTACTTAATCCGCCGTCTGGCTACGTACAGAATTGCAATTCGACCCCTTATACCACCACCGACAATGCCGGTCCCGCGATTGGCGACTATCCGAAGTACATGGTCGAAGACCAGTACGACGACAAGCGGCGGGCGAAGATTTCGCGACTTTTGTTGCGCGACGCCAAAGATGTGACCTTCGAGCATTGGCAGGAATTGGCCTTTGACACAACGATCTACTGGGCCCTTACCGAGTTGCCACGGTATCGTCGCGATCTGGCCGCGTTGCGCGAATCGGATCCCGATTTGGCGGCCAAGGTCGAGCCCTATTTGGTACACCTGTTGGACTGGAATTGCGTTGGAAACATCGATTCCACACAAGCGAGCCTGTGCCTGGCCTGGTACGAAGAGTTGTACGGCTTCGGTTATCCGGCCGAGACGCTCAAGCAACAATTCGTCTCGAACCCTGCCGAGCAGCTCAGGGCGCTGGTGACCGCGGCCAAGAAGTTGGAGAGCACGTTTGGCAACTGGAAGATTCCCTACGGCCAGATCAGCCGCTTGCAACGACACGCCAACGTGTCGGACTTCATCAAGATCCCATTTAGCGACAACGCGGCAAGTCTGCCCAGTGCCGGCATGCCCGGCCCTCCGGGCGTGGTATTCACGATGTACTTCACGCCCACGATCTACGCGCCACCGTTGAAAGTAATGAAGAATCATTATGCGGTGGTCGGGGCGAGTTACATCGCGGCCGTGGAATTTGGCGACAAAGTGGTAAGTAAGTCGCTGCTTCCCTATGGCGCCAGCGGCGATCCAAAGAGTCCCAACTTTTTCGATCAGGCCGAGCTGCTGTCCAAGAAGCAGCTCAAAGAGAACCTTTTCTACTGGGACGACGTCGTAGCCGGCGCCAAGCGCGTGTACCACCCGGGCGAAACTACGCCCGAAGGCCAGGGCGCTCGGTAAATTCGCCTCCTGAGCCGCTCTCTGCATGGTAGGCTTGAACGGGCAGCCGGCGGCATTGGCATTGCCGTCGGCTCCGTTTCTGCGTTTCCAGACCTCTCGCGGAGGATCGTACCATGTTGCGTTGGGCCATTACGTTCTTCATCATCGCGCTCATTGCCGCGGCGTTAGGATTCGGTGCCCTCGAGGGGGTAGCGATGTACGCGGCGAAGATCCTCTGTCTCGTCTTCGTGGTGCTGTTCGTGGTATCGCTCGTGCTAGGTCGCGGACGGCCGCCGCTCGCCTAAAACGTGAGAACGAGATCACTTTTCGTTACCGTTTTGGTGCGCGCGATCTACCCACCACTCCAACTCGATTCACCGCGCAGCATGAGGAGAGCACACCGACCATGAAACTCGGCTTGATCAACTCTGCTTGGGTGCAAGCGAACCAGCCGACTGCTTTTGGGCTGCGCAAAACCAAGGCGATCGGATTCGACGCCGTCGATATATTCACCGATCCTTTGGACCTGGACGCGTGCGAGCGTCGGCTGATCCGCGAGACGTGCGCCGAGCTGGAACTGCCGATTGTGTCGCTGCCCTGCGTGGCAGTGGGATTGGCCGACCCCAGCCCGAGCGTGCGTGCATTTCACCGCGGTCGCGTCGCGGCTTACCTCGATTTGGCGTATGACTTTGGCGCCGCCAATGTGTTGTTGGTATTAGGCGAATACATTTGGAACAAGGAAGTCATTCCCGCGGGCGAGCAATGGCGCTGGGCTACCGTGGCGGTACGCGAGCTGGGCCTGCAAGCGCGCGAGCTGGGATTAAAGATCGCCATCGAGCTTGAGCCTTTTCCGCTTTCGCTGGTCAACGACATCGACACGATGGTTGCTTTTTTGGACGACGTCGATCTAGAGAGCGTGCAGGCCAATATCGATATCTCGCACCTGGCACTCTCGCACGTCAAGCCAGAAGAGTTGCGCCGACTGAAGGGGCGCGCCGGCCACGTTCACATTTCAGACTGCGATGGCCAGGTCCATGGCGATCTTCCGCCGGGACGAGGCGTCGTGCCGTTCGAGCCCTATCTGGCCGAGATCAAGCAGCTGGAAATCGATGGCACGATCTCAATTGAACTGGAATTCGCGCCGGACCCGGACCAGATCGTTGAATGGGTCGAGGAAGCCTACCTGGCCACCGATCAATTGATGGCGCCGCTGGGATTGCGCGGATAGCCGCGCCTACGGCAATTATGAGTCTTGCCGCAGCCATTCGGGCACGCGCTGCACGCGCCCTTCGCGATCGACGCAGGCTAGTGTGCTGTGCCCTTCGGCCAGCAACTCGTCGCCGCGCAAAACTTCATATGTATGCTCGATCTTGGCCGCCGAAATACGCGTGGCGCGCGTGCGCAAGGTGAGCATGTCGTCGTAGCGCGCCGATCGCTTGTAGGTGCAACCGATACGCACGACGACCATGAATAAGCCGTCCTCTTCAACTTGGCGGTAGTCGCGGCCGTTGGCCCGCAGCAGTTCCGTACGGCCAATCTCGAAGTAAGTGAAATAATTGGCATGGTGCAGGACGCCCATGGCATCCGTCTCTTGATAACGGACGCGAATTTGGATGTCTTGCTCGAGAATCATTGCCGGAGGCACTCCCAGGTTCCAATCGCCACGATAACGTTGTTCGTTGGGACCCACGCGCGCATGCGGTGGTCAAAGGCGGACATCATCTTAGAAAGTCGCTAGTCCCCGACAAAGACGATCTGCTCGGTTAGTTGACGCAAGGCTGTCGATTCTTTACAGTTAGCGGGTCCTTTTGGGCAGAGAATTGGTCGTGTTGCGCGCATGCCCGCCACAGGTGCTAATCACCGCAACAACGTCGCGAGCGAGACAAAGCGCAATGAGCACAAGTGAAGGGACTGGCACGGGCTATTCGACGATGCGCGGACGTAACTACCCGTCGATCCGCCAATTTACGGTATTCCTGGAAAACCGCGTCGGGCAGCTGCTCGAGGTCGTTCGCCGGTTCGAGGGGAGCAAGGTGCGGATCGTCGCCTTGTCGATCGCTGACGCCGCCGAATGTGCCTTTGTCCGCTTTTTGCTGAGCCATCCTGAGCAAGGGCGGGAAATCCTCGAACGGGCCGGCCTGGCCCTGATCGAAACTGACTTAATTGGCGTGGAACTGCCCGAGGGCCCGCAGCCTCTGTTGCAGGTCTGTACCGCCTTGTTGCAGGCCGAGGTGAACATCGTTCAGGCGTACCCCTTGCTGGTTCGTCCGCGTGGCCAACCGGCGGTGGCCCTGATGGTCGACAATATCGACATGGGAATGGAGACCCTGGCCAACAAGGGCTTCTCCATGATCACCGAGGGTGACTTGACTGAGGATGAATAGCCGCGGACGAATAATCGTCTTGCTGTGTCGATCCTGCGTCACTTCCCCTGGTGGCAGTGGTCCTAACGCTCAGGTGGCGATCCATTTCAATTGGCGAGTCGCCCCTTTTCGGGCGGGGCTGCTGGGCGTCGACTCCTTGACTTGATCCGCATGACCGGTTCAGACTAGAAGGACCGGACGCCCACTGATCCCCGCTGCCAAGACGTCGAGCCCGCGCGCATGCCAATCTCCGTCCTCTGCCCCAGTTGCAAAGCCCGCTTTCAGGTCAGCGAAAAGTTCGCCGGCAAGCAGGGGCCCTGCCCCAAGTGCAAAGCGCCAATCACCATTCCCAAGGTAGAAGAACAAGTCCAGATCCACGCCCCCGAGGCGTTTGCTGCCGGCGGCAAAACGGCTACGGGCGAAGCGGTGATGAAGCCGATCACCCGCAAGGAAGCCAAGCTGCAATTGATTCCCACCGTGATCGCGGTGTGCGGCGCTTTGACAGTATTGGCCATCGCCGCGTTTGCTGGAAAAATATTCAAAGATATTTTTGCCTTGCGTGCCTTGGCACTGTTGGCCATTTCGGTGCCACTAACAATCGCCGGGTACGCCTTCCTGCGCAACGACGAGTTGGAGCCGCATCGTGGCCGCTGGCTGTGGGTGCGGGCCACGATCTGCGGACTAGGCTTCTCACTGCTGTGGCTCGGATTCTCGTTTATCCCAGTGGATCTGCGCTCGTCGACCTGGAGTTATTTCATGATCGCTCCGGTGTTTCTATCGATCGGTGCAGGCATCGCCTTCGGATGTTACGACCTGGATTTCGGCAACGGCTTTTTGCTGTGCTGCTTTTACACAGCGGCCACGCTCGCGCTGGGATGGCTGGCAGGGCTCGAGATGCCGTGGAGCGTGATAACGACGCGCTGACCGCGATACGAAGTCGCAGCCCACGACTCAATCTGGATGATGCTTGCGGAATTGGGCAGACATCTCTTGCCTGATCCGGCGCCCCAAATCGGCGGTCAGAATGTCGCTGTGCCCTTTGCCGGGCTGAATTTCAACGACCGCGTCGCTCCCAAGCTGGTGGAGTGTCTCTTTCAGTCGGCGCGTGGCACTGTCGAGATAGAACGTATCCAATGCGCCCGTAATAATATTCAGTTTACCGGCCAGTTGTGGCCCCAACGTCGACCAGTTTTGCTGTAAAACCAGTCGAATGTCATATTTCTCCCAGCTTTTAGCGACCGCTGAGTCGATTTGACCTGTCTGGCGGTCCCACAGGCGGCGCGGCAGCCCGTCTGTATCGAGCGCGCTGAACACGGCCTCGAACGAGCGAAGTTGACCTCCTCGCCCCAGAACGTCGTCCATCTTGGCGAATGAAGAGTAGAACAAAAACGGCTCGGTCCCCCGCCGCGCAATCGGACGGGCCTGCCCTTGCGGATCGACATACATGTTTTCTGGTGGGTTGGCATACAGATTGATCAACTGAAAATCATGAAAATCGACCGGATCGGGCGAAGTGCTCCAGCAGCCCCCAAACGTATCGGGATAATTAACTTGCAACCACAAGCTCGCCCAGCCGCCAGAGCTGTGCCCGGTGGCAAATCGAGCGCTGTCTTGCGGTATCGTCCTAAAGTTCGCATCGACGTGCGGTATCATGTCGCGCACGAGCGTCGCCCCGCGCGGGCCATTGGTGGCGCTGTCTGCGTAAACGTGATGCCCCCATTTGCAATTGCCGCTGAGTAGCACGCGGATGAAATCTGCTTCCCCTTCGCCGGCCTGCGGTGCCGCGTTGCGATAACGGGCCGGCGGACGATGCGTACCCCCGAAACCAGGAATCTCATAAATCACTGGATACCGCCGTTCTGGATGTTCGTCGTAACCGGCAGGCAACACCACGGTGGCGCGTTCAATCACTTCTCGTCCGAAGAACTGCGCAAGCAGCGTGCTCGGCAGCGCGATCTCGTGTACCCAATCCGACTCAAGCACTGGCACGGCTTCGACCACCTTGTCGAGCAAAAGTGGAATTGTCGCTGGAACGGCGGGATCGATCGAAAGCTCGGTAACATCGCTATAGAAATTGCCAACTCCGTGGGCCTGATGCTGACAATAGAAATC
>DASXEJ010000257.1 GCA_036490175.1 Pirellulales bacterium
AACGACGCCGACGCGCCAAGGTCGGCTGATCGCCAGCGAGATACCTCCGCGACACCACAAGCATTCAAACAAGGACACCTTCACCACCTAGCGCCACCACTTTAGACCGCCCCGCGCCACCGTTTCTAAATGCCGTCAACATCGAAGATTGGTGGGGGCGCATGCCATCCGCTAGCTGGTCCGGTACTTGAACGCCCTCACGCAGGGGGCAAGTAGTTGGCTTTTGAAAATCAGGACGCGTGGCACGTCCGGATTTCGAGAATTCGCCCCACGCGCAACGTCCGAGAGGACGCGCCGGCGTCATTGAGGAACGACGAAATCCTCAGCCCGCGACCAGGGGCCAGAAGTGATAATAATCCTCGACGGCCGAGAGCGTGTAGCCGCAGGTACGATACAGGCCACAGGCAGGCGAATTCGCCATTTGAGTGATCACTCGTGCCTCATCAGCGCCGTGCGACCGCATCCACTCATGGGCACTTTCTAGCAATCGGCGTCCCACGCCGCGGCCGCGTGCCTGCTCGGCCACGGCGAGCAAACCGATCTTTCCGGTGTCGTTCGCCACGGCCACCGTGACCATTCCGTTCAGCCCGTCCGCGATTGTCGGATCGTGCGCTACGAGGACCGTGTCGGCGATTTCGCGACGGACACTGCGCTCGATCCAGATGCGATACATCTCTAAAAAGCGCTCCCTCGGAAAACGCGGGTCAACATTGAATCGCGAATGCGCTCCTGAGGCAATTGCCAGCTTCAATAACTCAGGCGACGTTGCGTGCGCCGAATATTCGGCGATGCTCCGCGGGTGCCCCTGCCTGCCGTTGGCGGGCTGTGCCAATGGCAAAGTCTGGGAAAACGTCGCTTTGCGGTCCGTCAGAGTTCCGCAGAATTCGCAGGTCAGCGCAGCGTCGATCACACGGTCTGGCTCCATCGTTACGACAACGAACGCGAAATGCGCGTCTCTCGCCGATTCGAGAGCCGACCAAAGATCCCGATCGTCGAGGCCGCGGGCATGCAGAACCCCCGTGGCAAAGCCAAAATGCTCGCATTCCCAGTTAAGCCGAACGACCTGCGGTTCGCTGGCGACTTTTGTGCCGTTCACGTCGAATAATCCCCTTTACTTGGCGATTTCCGCACAGCATTCGTCGTCCGATCACGACGCCTGCGATTCGACACTGCGCTCAATAGCGCTAGGGCGCATTTGGTTCGATCGATCACCGGCCAGTTCATCGAGAACGTTTCGCTCGTGGTATTGCGGCTTACCATTCACGTTCAGATGCAGGCGTCCCAGGTACTCGCCCATGACCCCCAGCCCGAGCAACTGCAGGCCGCCCAGCGTGAGAACCGAGACGATAATCGAAGCATAACCTGGCGTGGTAATACTGCCCGTGAAATGGAGGTACAGGTAGTACACGCCAGTGGTCATCCCACAGAAGGCCGCCATGCAGCCCAGCAGGGAAACTACCTGCAGCGGCAGCAGCGAGAAATTAGTGAAAAGATTCAGGGCTAGCGTCACCATCTTGCCCAAGGAATCGCCGGAACGCCCCTCGTTACGCGGATGATGTTCCACAGTGACCTTGCCGACGCGTCGCGTGTTCCAGGCCAATAACCCATCTATGAAAGTAAATGGACGGGTATAAGGCAAGATCGCATCCAGCAACTCGCGACGAAAGACCCGGAACGACGTCACCGTAACGGGCAATCGAAAGACCCTGCGAAAGAATGCATTGACTACGGCCGAACCGATATTCTTAAGCGGTGGATGCTTCTTTTTGTCGTAACAGCCATAGACCAGGTCCAAATCGTCTGCGGAGATCGTGTCGAGGAGTTTGGGAATCTCCTCGGGCGGATGCTGCAGATCATCGTCCATCGTGACGATGAGCGCGCCTCGCGCATGACGAAATCCACACATCAGCGCGTTATGCTGGCCATAGTTGCGCATCAATTGCACGGCCACGATGTGTTCCGGATTTTGTTTTTGCAAAGCGGCCAGCACGCGCCACGAACCATCGGGGCTGCCGTCTTCTACAAAGACCACCTCATATGATTTGCCCGTAGCGTCCAACACTGTTCGCAGGCGGGTCACCAAGCGCGGGAGGATTGTCGCAGAGTTGTAGACGGGGATAACCACCGACAGTTCAATCGAACGACCTTCGTCGTGCCGCAAGCCGACGGATCCGGCCACGGGCGCACGTTTGTCTTCGCCTGCCAGAGGCATCGCGCGTTGCACGATGCCGGATTGGTGATTTGTCGGATTAATCCTGGGCAAACTCATGGAGTACTAACACCATCTATCAATTGCGTTGTCCTGATCTGACACTGCGAGCGCCGTGAAAGCTGATCTAAGATCGCCGCCAGAGCCGCATTTCAAGTGACACACGCGTCAGGTCCTCGTTCAGATTCACCGCCCCGCCGTGTATCAAATACGGCGAGAAAACCAATACCTCGTGCGGTCCTGGGTTGGGCCGCGTCAAGACAATTGGATGTCGGCCCCGCGTCACTGTGGGCACCGTGTAGTTCAATCCCTGTATACGTGCGCCGTTCACGGACCGCTCGATTTCACTCTCCGACCATTTGTGGCTTCTTGCCAGCACAGGAAGCGACGACAAGGCGTTGCTGCCGGCCACAGGTGCGTAAATGTTCACGCCGTCACGCAGGTGGTCCAGCCACACGTCCCGATGGGGTGGGTTGTTGTCCTGCTGTTTACATGGCCTGACGATCCGCAGGAAAAATGGTCGGCCACTGTATTTGGCACCATCGACCGTTAGCGGCGCGCGGCAGATCTCGGAAATCCGCTCTGCGACCAGGTCCAGGCTAATGGGGAATTGATGCCTTTCGAACCCGACGCGTGTTCGTTTCACGATCGCCGCATGCTGCTCGTCCGTGACCAGCCGATGATACTGCTCCAGGACGAAGGTATCGCCGGTCTTGATGCCCTCGGCGGCCATTTCCGACCGCACCAGCTGGGTAAAGCCCTCACACATCAAGCGCCTGTCCGTCTCGGATACAAATGGCGCGACGCGATAACCGACGTCGTCCCAGCCCGAGTCGCGAATCACATTGTCGTCGGCCTCGAGCAAGACCGATGTCGGTCCACTCTCTGTCGATCCGTCGAGTTCAAACGATACTTTACGATGATCGATCCAATATTCGACTAGTTGCATCGGGCTATGCTCCCCTGGCTGGCCATGTCGATTGCCAATTGGCTGCTGTGCGAAAACGATTCATATTCTTGCGGGCCGATGAGGACGGCCTCGATATCGGCCAAGGTTTCAGAATTGAGCTCGATGTCTGCCGCCTGGACATTACGAAGAACTTGTGCCGGCGTCGAAGCGCCTATCAAAATTGCCGGCACGCCAGACGATCGCAAGCACCAGGCGACCGCCATGGCCGTCAATTCCAGCCCATGCCGTTCGGCAACCCCCTGGAAACGCCGCACGACATGCTCGTTTTTTAGCTGATGCTGCCACATGTCCTGGCGTGTGAGAGGAACGGCAGCCCGCGAATTCTCGGGGCAGGCGCCGGCCAGATACTTACCGGTCAGTACGCCTTGGGCCAAGGGCGAGTAGCCAATAACATCAATTCCCAAGGCCTGACAAGCGGGCAAAGTCGCTTGCTCGACGCGTCGCTCGAGCAGGTTGTAAGTGAACTGATTGCTAATGGGCCCGTGGGCTCTTAATGCAGTCGCCAGATCACGGCATCGAACCAGTTGTTCGCCGCTGAACCGGCTAGCTCCCCAATGCAATATTTTTCCCTGCCGTACTAGGTCGTCCATTGCCATGATCGTCTCTTCGAGCGGAGTTTGCTCGTCGAAGCGGTGGCATTGCAACAGGTCGATGTATTCGGTCCGCAGATGCTTTAGCGATCGGTGAACCGAACAAAAGATATGTTTTCGGGACAGCCCGCGGTCGTTTGGGTCGGACGAAATCGGAAAGTACAGCTTAGTGGCTACTACGAACGCGTCACGATTGCGTTGGTGCAGGAAGTCGCCGAGTATCGTCTCGCCCGCCCCTTTGCCGTAGGTGTCTGCCGTATCCAGAAAGTTGATGCCCGCCTCATGCGCGGCAGAGAGGATTTCGATCGCCTCGGACTCGCAAACAGACACACCCAGCGTATTCCAATTGCCCAGACCAATAACGCTGATTTTGAGGCCGGATCTCCCTAAGCTTCTGTATCGCATGCCAGAATCTCTCGCGTATTGGCGACGATCTCGGTTCCTTGAACTGTCGAGATAAAGTCCCTGCGTTGGCTCGCCGTCAGGGTACATCCGCGACCTTAGGCCGCCCTGCGCCCCGTGGTCGCTCCGGTTACGAATCGAGTAATGTGATCTACAACGTCCAACTGATCGACGGCGGACAAGTCGAAATAGAACGGCAACCGCAACAGCCGGCCGGCCATTTCCTCGGTGATCGGCAGGTCACCGGCCCGGTAGCCGAATCTGGCACCCATTGGCGACAAGTGTAGCGGCACGTAATGAAACGCCGTCATGATCCCCTCTTGCTTCAAGCTGGCCATCAACGCGTCGCGCTGGTGGACGTCGGGCAAAAGGACGTAGAACATGTGATAGTTGCTTTGGCACACCTCGGGCACGCTGGCAAGCTCGAGCAAATTCATTTGTTCAAGCGGCTTGAGCAACCGCGAATAATTTTGAAACAGTGCTTCGCGTCGCTCGGAGACCGGCTCGAGCATTTCCAGCTGTGCCAGCAAGAATGCCGAGCACAACTCGCTAGGAACGTGCGAAGAACCTACGTCGACCCAGGTGTATTTGTCGACCATGCCGCGAAAGAAGCGGCTGCGATTAGTACCCTTCTCGCGAATGATTTCGGCGCGTTCGACCAGGTCGCTGTCGTTCACGCACAGGGCGCCTCCTTCTCCGCAAACGTAATTCTTCGTCTCGTGGAAGCTATAGGTGCCGAGATGGCCGATCGAGCCCAGGGCTTGCCCCTCGTAGCTGGCATTGACTCCCTGGGCGGCGTCTTCGACGACCAGCAAGTTATGTTTTTCGGCGAGCTCCATAATGCGGTTCATCTCACAGCTCACACCTGCGTAATGCACCGGAAAAATCGCTTTCGTGCGCGGGGTGATCGCGTTCTCGATCAATTCCTCGTCGATGTTCAACGTGTCTCGCCGGATGTCGACAAAGATCGGCTTTGCGCCAAGCCGGACAAATGCGTTGGCCGTCGAGACAAATGTATACGAAGGGAGGATTACCTCGTCGCCCTCGTGCAAGTCACAGAGACTGGCCGCCATCTCCAATGCAGCCGTACATGAGGGAGTCATCAGGACCCGGTTAACGTCGAATTGTTCCTCAAGCAGCCGCGCGCACTGCGATGTGAACTGTCCGTCACCACCGATCTTTCCGTTCACGATCGATTGAGCGACGTAATACAGTTCCTTGCCCGAGATAAACGGCTTGTTGAACGGAACGCGGGGAACCATGCGATTTGACTCCGCCTCTACCGCAATACTGGACCGCTGCGTGTGGTCGATTAGCTGCCGAACTCGCCAATCCCTTGGTACGCGGCCATGCGCACGCAGGGGTACAAGTCTTTATCGCGTCGCGAGGGTGTCGAACTTGCGGATTAGTCAAACCTTTCCGGCAAGACTCGCAGGCGATCAAGAAAAGTGGCTTGCTCGCAAATGAAACGCACAAATGAAGTGCGCGCGTGACACTAGCCAGCATGCTAGCGTCGCAATGCTGTCTTTGCCTCTGCGGATTCCGCGGTCGTCTCATAGTCAGCACGCGGCTCGAAGCGGCCGGCCAGATCGAATGCATGACCGCCATTGCGCGCCGCAAGGAAATCCATTTCGACGCCACAATGCTGCCGAGCAAATTCGCGCAGCAGCGTGTGGGACGTCGAGTCCCCCAAGAGGCAAACGTCGCGCCGCTCGTGAAGGGCGCGGACAGGACTATGAATCGCGAACTTGCGCTTCATCGCCATCGAAATGGGCGTTCCTTGCGGCCAGCCGATCAGCAGCAGGTGCAGGTCGTCGAGCGACGTCAGGCTGTCGAAAGGGGATAGTGCCTGAAGCGGAAAATCGGTCGGCCACAGGATGAAGAGCTGGTCATGACGAGGTTGCAAGTCAGCCAAGAATTGGTACAGTTCGCCGCGCAATGCCTGGTTCTTGGCGCTGACACGCCATTGCCGGTTGGCGGCTATGCCGATGCCAACCGACGCCATGATTAATATCGCGTGTACCAGTGTCGGCCGCAGTAACGCGCGTGCGGCGCGCCGATGCCAAGCGAATGGTGAAAAGAAGCAGCGTACCGCGAGGGCGGGCCAACGGCGATGTGGCCACTTTACGCCGTCTCCACAAATCAGCAGCAAGAGTGCTAGCGGAAACGTCAACGCGGGAAAGTAAACCCGGCTCGGCGGTGTCTTGTTGAAAATGGCCACTGCGGCTACCAAGGCTAATCCTGCTGCAAGCGTGCCGGCCAGGGCCACGCAGTTTTGTTTTGAGCGCGTGGCGCCCCATAACGCCAGTGGCAGCACCAGGACCATCGGCCAGAGCGACTTGTCGCGCAGGACGGCAAGTACACATGTGCGAAAATAGTCGACAGTAAGACGCTCCGTCATCCAGGCGCGGCTTTCCAGGATGCGCTGTAGTTTCTCGGCGGAATACAACTCTGGGTCATCGTAGAACCAATCCTGGATCATCGCATGGTCGTTCGCGGTCCAACCGACCGATGCGAAAATGGTCGCCGTTTCCGGCGTGTATCTCGTCCAGCCGTAATCGTTGAACTTGATGCGCAGCTTGTTGTACGTCAAAAACGCTTGCCATCGTGAGTCCCGCGCGTAATACGCATTGTTGTAGGCCGCCAAGAGAATAACCAGCGCCACGCACACACCGCCACCGACCAGCGCCACTCGCACGACCTCACGACGCCAGGGCCAGCCCATCAGACAGAGCGCAGCCGGCAAAGCGACAAGCGCCGTCAGGTAAAAAGCGTCTAGGCGAACCAAGGACGATACAACGAGCAGTGCAATGCCCACTGCCAACTGGCCACAGACGCTGCGATCGGCAGCCGTCGCTGCGCGCCGCAGCGCCAGCAAACACGCCATTGCCCCACTCTGGCCGATCAGACATGCGGTTGTCGTAAATTGAAGGTTGTTGAGGTAAAAGATTCCTACGGTGGCAAAGAACAGTAGGTATGCGGCCAATCGCCAGCGCGTAAAGCCGCCGGCCAACGTGCAATACAACAAAGTCGCCTGTGCCAGATACTGAACGGCCAGCAAATAGCCGCCGTACCAGGGAATGGACGGGGACATGAGATAAAGCGATTTAAGCAATCGCCCGATGATGACGTTGGTAAAAATGAGATGTTCGTCGGGCGCAAGGCCCATACCCCGGCCGGAGGCGATCATCTCGATCTGAGGATCGTCGTTCGTTTGAAAGCTAGGCGACAGGACCGCGAAGGTAGTCGCAAATAAAGCTGCCGTCACAAACAGAGCAAAGGCCAGCGGGAACCTCGCTGCCAGTGCTTCGCAGTTCGCCAGGCAGGCACTGCCGAGCGTGCGCGAGGGCGTGCAATCTTGATGCGCCTGGCTTTGTTTGACGGGCGAATTGTCGTGCATGTTGATTCGCCGCTTTACGCGGCGCGGGCTGAATGCCGGCGATCTTTTCGACAGCGCGCGGGGACAGCAAGGCCACACCAGGGGGGGGCGCGTCTCGACTCTTATCGTGTAAAGCGGTAACGAACTTGCGGATTATTCCGCTACTTCGCCAAACGATCTGCCAAAAATGACATGGCGACTTGGTTCAGCGTGCCTAGCCACAGGTTCGCTAGCAGTGCGTTGCCCTCGGCCAAATTGCAACGCTGGCATGATCGATGGTGAAAGACTCCATTGGACTGTCGCGCCCCCCCCCTTGTTGGGTGCCGAGCAGTAGGGCATCGTATGGCTTGGAAACGCCATCGAAGACCAACAACGGGAGCCTTATATGCAAAGCCATCGATCAGTTAACGGCGCAAGATTATTCGCTGGGGCCGACCGACGCCCGGCCGATAGATCCTGCCTGAACTACGGCCTGACCAACTCGCCGGTCGGAGCTGTCTTGGTGAACTTTTTTTCTTTCTGCACAGTGTTTCTTCTGCTGTTCACGCTGGGAACGTCCAGCACCGGGGCGGCCGACGCCAAGGTCGAGGTTCCCGATGATGTGATTTTCGAAACCGGCATCGAGTATGCGAATCCTGCAGGCGAGCATTTGACGCTTGATCTTGCCCGTCCGAAGGTCGCCAAGGGACCGCTCCCCGCCATTGTGTGCATTCACGGCGGCGGGTTTCGCGCCGGCAATCGAGAGCATCACGACCGGCTGTGCATTCAGCTCGCGCAGCGAGGCTATGTGGCGGCGACGGTCACCTATCGCCTGTCGCCGAAATACCAGTTTCCGGCAGCGGTACGCGACGTGAAGGCAGCCGTCCGCTGGCTGCGCGCCAACGCGGGCAAGTACGGGATCGATCCTGAACGAATCGGCACCACCGGAGACTCGGCCGGCGGGCACCTGGCGTTGTTTTTGGGAGTGACGGGGGACGTCAAAGAATTCGACGGCAGCGACGGCGACAACCTCGACCAGTCAAGCCGAGTCAATTGTGTGGTCGACGTCTACGGCCCCAGCGATTTCACCAAATCTTACGGCAAGAGTGTCGATGCCGCACAAGTGTTGCCGCTTTTTCTCGGCGGGGATTTACTCACGGCCCGAAAAAAGCACATCCTGGCCAGCCCACTGTATTGGGTCACTCCGCACGCTCCGCCCACGCTGGTAATTCATGGTACTGAGGATAAGTACGTCGCCTACGAGCAAGCGGAATGGATCGTTGATCGTCTGCGCAATGCCGACGTCGACGTGGAACTTCTCACGTTGGAAGGGGCGGGCCACGGCTTCAAGGGGGACGACGCCAAGCGAGCCCAGGAGGCGATGTTCGCGTTCTTCGACAAGCACCTGAAGCCGCAATGATCGCGATCCTCGCTGGGTGCGCCGCAACTACGCCATGAGACTTTCGATCTGCTCGATCTCGACCTGCTCAAGGCGGAAATTCGAAATGTCGAGATCCATCCGCATGTGGTCGGCATTGCTGGTACCGGTCAGCGGCAACATGCCGACATCTAGGGCGAATCGAAATACAATCTGACTGAGCGAGCGGCCGTGTCGCTTGGCGATTTGAGACATGGCCGGGTGGGCCAATGCGTCGCCATTCGCCGTTAATAGAGAGAACCCCTGATAGACCACGTCGTTCGCCTTACAGAACTCGCGAACTTCTCGATCCCAACCAAGCACGGCAAAGCAGCGATTTTGCACGAAACGGGGTCGCACGCGGGCTTGCTCGCACAATAGCTCAAGTTGCTCAAGCGAGACGTTGCTGACGCCCAGCACGCGCGCACGGCCGTCAGTGTGAATGGCTTCCATCGCCCGCCACGCCTCCCAATCCGCAGGCGCCAACCCGACGCGCCGCGTCGGGCCGTGCAACACGTACGAATCGACGAAGTCCGTTCCAAGATGATCGAGCGAACTGGCGAACGATTGCTCGACCTGTGTGGCAACCGGCGCTTGCGGGTCGTATGGCAGACGGTGATCCTGCCCCTCGCGCGAGGTAAATTTGGTCTGCAGGAATAAGTCCTCTCGCGTGATCTGACCACGCCCGATCGCCACCGCCACAGCCTGACCGACGCCCGCTTCGTGATAATGGCGCCGCTGATTTGCAGTGTCGATCCCACGAAAGCCTTGAGTGATAGCCGTCTCTGTGAGACTCTGCGTGGCATCCTCTTTCCATGCGGTACCGTACAAAAAGCGCGGCACGCGCACGCCATCAATGGATAGTGGTTCTAGCGGCATGCCGATATTCCCTTTGCTGACTGCGCACTATGGTTCTTCGCGCGGCAATTCGGACAATCGCTTACTTTCCAAGCAACTTCTGCAAGTCGCGCCATGGTCGGGTGTTGGCCACATCCTGCTTAGTGAGGCCCGCGCGCCGTGCCTGATTGATCCCATAGCGAAGTACATCCAGCCCCTGCGTGCTATGCGCATCGCTAGAAATTACGATCGGAATTTTGAAGCTTTTTGCCGCGGCGCAGGCTACGTCGTCCAGGTCGAGCCGCGCTGGGTTGGCGTTCAGCTCCAAAAACTTGCCGTAGTCGCGCGCCGCCTTGAACATGGCATCCAGGTCGATTTCGTATGACTTCCGCCGATTAAGGATTCGGCCCGTCGGATGGGCGATCGCCGAGACGTGCGGATTCTTGATCGCATCGAGTATGCGTTGCGTGATTTGCTCACGTGGCTGGTTCTGGCCGTAATGGACGCTGGCCACGATCCAATCAGCTCCGGCCAAAACGTCGTCATCCAGGTCGAGGCCGCCTTTTTCCAAGATGTCGACCTCGACCCCCTTGAGCACTTGGAACCCACGCAGACCTTCGTTGAGCTTGTCGATCATGGCCCATTGGCGACGCAAGCGGGTGCCGTCGAGTCCGTTGGCCATCGTCACCCGTTTGGAATGATCGGTAATCGCTATATATGCCAGTCCGCGTGCCTGAGCGGCGGCGATCATTTCTTCGAGCGTTGCCTTGCCGTCAGTGGCGTTGGTGTGCATGTGCAAATCGCCGCAAAGATCACCGATCTCGATCAGCTTGGGCAATTTACCTGCGTCCGCCCAGACGAACTCTTGCCGGCCTTCGCGGATCTCGGGCGGGAACAGCGGTAGCCCCAACGCCGCGTAGACGTCTTTTTCTGTACGCCCGGCGATGCTCGTTTCGGCTCTGAAAACGCCGTACTCGTTGATCTTTAGCCCTTCGTCCTTGGCCCGGCCGCGCAAAATCACGTTGTGTGCCTTCGAACCGGTGAAATATTGCCAGGCTGCGCCGAACGAATCGGCCGGCACGACGCGCAAATCAACCTGCATGCCGCCGGAGAGCCGAATCGACATTTTCGTATCGCCGCGGGCGATCGTCTCGGCCACTCCTTGGTAATTGGCAAAATGATCCATCACCGCCGCAGGCTTGCTCGACGCGACCAGCAGATCGAGATCGCCGATCGTTTCCCGGCCACGTCGATAGCTGCCTGCCGCCTCGGCCTGGTCGACGGCCTGACAAGCCCGCAAATGGGAGAGCAGCGATTGCACGAACTCGTCGGCTGTGGCCCAATAAATCCGATCGTCGACGGTCTCCGCGATCGACAGTCCTTCCAGGATCTTTTGCTCAGTCTTCTCGCCAAAGCCTTTTAAGTCGCGAACACGATGCGCATCGCAGGCCGCTTTCAACTGTTCCAACGTGCCGACTTGCAACTCTTTATAGAGCACCGCTGCCTTCTTTGGACCTACGCCGGGTACGCGCATCAGCACCAATACCGAGGGGGGTGTCTTGGCCGCTAATTCTTGCAGCAGCGGCAACTCACCCGTCGTCGCCAAGGTCGTGATCTTGTCGGCCAGATCCTTGCCGATGCCGGGAATATCGGTGAGGGTGCGCTCGGGGTCCTTGACGATCGCGGCCACGGATTCGGTCAGATCGCGAAGCGTCTGTGCCGCGTTGCGATAAGCCCGCAGTCGGAACGGATTTTCACCCTGAAATTCCAGCAGATCCGCGATCTGATCAAAGGCGTCGGCAATTTCAGAGTTCTTCATGGCTCTTAAATGAATGGGCGATTTGCGCGTCGCGTTCTTCTCTTTCATCGTCAGCGAACCACATCATATCATATGGGTCCTATCGATAGAGGAGACCGGGCCAATCTCCGGCGACATCGTCGGATATCAACGGCAACAGGACAACGATCACTACATTTCGGTGAGATCGAAGGTGGATAGCCACGCAGCACACGGATGTAATGCATGGGAGGCGCATTTGTTCGTGCGATTTGTGTTACTCGTGTTTGACCGATTCTGCTTTGCGATCCGCTGCGTCATTTCTGACTGATCTTTTTCAACATCAAGGTGATCGTATGAATGATTCCGACGATGCAAGACTTGTCGTGCGCCCGATCGGTTGGGTCCGGTCGTCACGCGGCATGGCGACAGATGATTATTGGGGAGGCACGGTAGCCAACATCGAGCTTGACGCGAGCCAGTACCCTGCCACGTCGTTGGCCGGCCTAACCGATTTTTCGCACGTGCAGATCATCTATTTGTTTCACAAAGTTGGCCTGGCCAGCATAGTGACGGCGGCCGAACACCCGCGCGAGAATCCGGCCTGGCCGAAGGTGGGCATTTTTGCCCAGCGCAAAAAGAGCCGTCCGAACAGGCTGGGGCTTTCCACGTGCCGGTTGCTATCGGTCGACGGATTGACAATCCAAGTGGCCGAGCTCGACGCGCTCGACGGCACGCCGGTCATCGACATTAAGCCCTACGTGCTGGAATTCGAACCTCGCCGCGAGGACGTGCGCCAACCCAAGTGGATCGGTGAATTGATGGCGGATTATTTTGCGAAGCAGGACAAATGAATAACTGGAACGGCATCGAACGAGCGTTAAGTGCGCGATGCGCACCGTGCGACTTGCTAAATATGCAACTCCACCACATCCTTATCCGACAGCACGTAGTCTCCCTTGACCGTATTGGCGTTGTGGCTGCCGGCGCCCCAAACTCGGGCGGATTTAAGGTTCTCGGCGATGTCCTTGTGGACGAGCCCTGCCACGTCGGCCACAGTGCCGCCGGTGCGCAGCGTGAACGGGCGCTCGTAGTCTGGCTCCTTTGCGCGCGGCAACTTGGTGTAGACACGCATCACGTCCAGCCCGCGAAAAATTGCGTTGCGCAGTTCCGATAGTCCGGTGCCCGCTTGGGCCGAAATGACGTATTCAGCAAAGTCCCATTGCTTGGCACGCGGGCTTTGCAGCCCTTCGTGCAGAAATTCCAGGCGGATCAGCGCGTCCTCCAGGTCGATCTTATTGGGCACGAGCAGCGTTTGCGTGTAAGAGAGACCTATATCCTCCTCATCGAGATGCGACGTGCGTCCCAGCCGGGTCTTGGTCGTAGCCAACTTGTCGAGCACGGCCTGGCACTCGTCGATCCCTTCGTCGCTACCCAAATCGACGACCAGAACGACCAAATCGGCCCCGCGAATCAAACCGTGCATGTACGGCTCGAAGATGTCGGGCGTGATCGGCGGCGTATCGATCAGCTGCACCTGCACGTCTTCCCAGGGCATCATGCCGGGCAGTGGTGTGCGCGTGGTGAACGGATAGGGAGCAATCTCGGGCGTTGCCCGCGTTAGTGCGGCCAAAAGCTGGCTTTTTCCAGCGTTGGGCGCGCCGAGCAGAACGGCGGTGCCGGCCCCCTGCCGTGGGACGCGCACGCCATGCACCTTGGCCGGGTTTTTCTTGGCAGCCTCGACCTCTTTTTTGGCCCGGCTGATCTTCTGCTTGATCTCGGACTGAAGCTTCTCGGAAGCCTTATGCTTGGGCATCTCGCGCAGCATGACTTCGAGCCACTTTAGCTCCTCGTCAGTGGTCGTGGCGCGACGGTAGGCCTCCTCGGCCTTGTGATACTGGGGCGTGAGATTGGTAGCCATTGTTCGACGCACTGGGGCCAAATACGGGTACTATCCGGCAGCATACCGTCTGCCCGCCGCGCAGTGCAGAGCTGCCAGTCGACTGCAAAGGCGCCTGCGACGCTAGGATAAAAAAGCCATGCTCGCGATATAACGCGCCATTTTCGCAACAGACGGCCCTATCTTTCCTGAGCGTTGACTGTTGACGGCGGCGCGGCGCGGCGTTACCGTTCCCAACAAGTTGCGAGGGGATAGAAAACCCGCCCAAGAACGTCGTAAGCCGTGCGGGCTTCATCTCATTCGTATCCCCCAACAGCCCGCCGCATTGGCCCGCATTCGCCGGTGCGGGATTTCTGCAAGGTCGTATTAAGGGGGTCGCTCAGCGTGTCACGTTCGATTTTGCGCACGAAGGTGGATCGCAGCACGCCGGCCTGTCAGGCGAATCGTGCTGCTTTGCTCGCGCAACTGACCGAACTCGACAAGCTGCTCGAAGGGGCGCGGGCCGGAGGCGGACCGAAGTACACCGAACGGCATCACAAACGGGGCAAGTTGCTCCCGCGCGAACGCATCGAACTATTGCTCGACCGGGATTCGCCATTCCTCGAACTTTCCAGCGTCGCGGCGGCGGGCACGGAATATCACGTCGGCGCTTCGGGCGTCGGCGGCATCGGAGTGGTGGCCGGCGTCGAGTGCGTAATCACGGGGAATGATCCCACGGTTCGTGGCGGCGCGGTGAATCCTTATTCGCTGGCCAAGTCATTGCGGTCGCTGACGATCGCCCGCCAGAATCGTTTGCCGGTTATCTTTCTGGTCGAGTCGGGCGGAGCCGACCTGCCGCGACAGGCCGAGATTTTTGTGCCGGGTGGCGCCGTGTTCCGTGATCTAACCCAGCTTTCGTCGGAGGGTATCCCGACGATCGCGCTGGTGTTCGGCAATTCGACCGCGGGCGGCGCCTATAACCCGGCCATGTGCGACTACTCGGTGTTTGTTCGCAATCGTGCTAAGGTGTTCCTGGGGGGGCCACCGCTCGTGAAGATGGCCACCGGCGAAGAATCGACTGATGAAGAACTGGGCGGCGCCGAAATGCACGCTCGAGTCTCGGGCCTGGCAGACTTTCTGGCGAACGACGAGCATGATGCCCTGCGATTGGGCCGACGCATCGTCGCGAATTTGAACTGGCAAAAGCTCGGCCCGGCACCGTCAGCGCACGTCGAAGAACCGCTCTACGACGCGGAAGACCTCCTGGATTTGGCGCCGGCGGACCTAAAGGTTCCGGCCGACATCCATGAGATCCTGGCGCGCGTGGTCGACGGGTCTCGCTTCGACGAATACAAGCCCCTCTACGGCAATAGCCTGGTGACCGGCTGGGCCTCGATCCATGGTTTTCAGGTCGGCATACTGGCAAATTCCCGCGGTGTGCTCTTTTCGGAAGAAGCACAGAAGGCGACGCAGTTCATCCAATTAGCCAATCGCAATGATGTGCCGCTGGTGTTCATCCAGAACGTCACCGGCTACATGGTAGGCAAAGAGTACGAGCAGCGCGGCATCATTAAGCATGGCGCGATGATGATAAACGCCGTCTCGAACAGCACGGTGCCGCACGTCACTCTCCAAATTGGCGCCTCGTACGGTGCCGGCAATTACGGCATGTGTGGACGCGCGTACAATCCGCGATTTGTCTTCATCTGGCCCAATAGTAAAACAGCGGTGATGGGTCCGCAGCAATTGGCAGGCGTGATGTCGATTGTTGGCCGGGCAGCGGCCGCTGAAGCAGGCCGGCCTTTCGACGAAGAGTCCGACAAGATGCAGCGGGCCTTCATCGAGAATCAGATCGAAACTGAGTCGCTCGCCGCTTACACCAGCGCACGCATCTACGATGACGGCATTATCGATCCTCGCGATACGCGGACTGTGCTGGGCATCGCGCTTTCCGCCTGCCATTCCGCCGAGGTGCGGGGAACGAAACAACTGGGCGTATTTCGCATGTAATGATGAACAAGATCCTGATTGCCAACCGTGGCGAAATCGCCCGCCGTGTGATGCGGACCTGTCGCGAGATGGGCATTCCGACCGTTGCCGTATTTTCGGAACCGGATCGGGATGCGCTTTTCGTACAAGAAGCTGACGAGTCCGTGCCGCTGGGGGGCTCGTCGAGCGCGGAATCGTATTTGAATATTGAAGCACTGCTCTCTGCCGCGCAACGCACAGGCTGCGTGAGCGTACATCCGGGCTACGGCTTTTTATCGGAAAATGCCGACTTTGCCCGCCGCTGCGGCCAGACCGGCCTGGTATTCATCGGACCCACGCCCGAGACGATCGCAGCGATGGGATCGAAAATCGAGGCCAAGCGGCGAATGCAGGATTCGGGAGTGGCCGTGCTCCCGAGCATCCATGTCGCCGAGAAGACCATCGCTGAGCTGGCCCGTGAGGCTGCGGGGCTCGGTAGTGCAATTTTGGTCAAAGCGTCCGCCGGAGGTGGAGGACGCGGAATGCGCATCGTCCGTGATCTCGGCTTGCTCGGCGATGCGGTGGCCGCGGCTAAGCGCGAAGCCTTGGCGGCCTTTGGCGACGAGACCGTTTTTCTGGAGCCGTATGTCGACGCGCCGCGGCATATCGAAGTGCAAATCTTCGGCGACACGCACGGCAACATCATTCATCTTTTTGAGCGAGAATGCTCAATTCAGCGGCGGCACCAGAAGATCGTCGAGGAATCACCCTCCACCGCCCTTGACGAGCACTTACGCTCGGCGATTTGTAGCGCCGCCGTGCGGGCCGGCGAGGCCATTGGCTACGTCGGCGCCGGCACAGTCGAGTTCCTCCTGACGCCAGATCACAAGTTCTATTTCCTGGAAGTCAACACCCGCTTGCAGGTCGAACATCCCGTGACCGAAGAGATCATGGGCCTGGACCTAGTGCGCATGCAAATCCTGGTGTCGCAAGGCTTGCCACTGCCGCGCGAGGTTTGGGAAGCCAAGCCCCGCGGGCATGCGATTGAGGTGCGTCTGTACGCCGAAGATCCCGCACAAGGATTTGCGCCGTCGACCGGCACCTTGCATCGTTTTCGCATTCCTGATAGCGCCGGGGCCCGCATCGAGTCGGGCGTCACTGACGGTTCGGCTGTCAGCTCTTATTACGATCCCATGCTGGCCAAGGTTATCGTGCATGCTCCGACGCGGGCCGAAGCGGCCCAGCGGCTGGCGACCACACTGGCGCAGGCGCAGATCCACGGCCTGCGCACGAATCGCGAATTGTTGGTGCGCATCCTACGGAACACAGAATTTCTGGCCGGCGCGACGGATACACATTTTCTAGAGAGACATCCGGCCGCGGATCTAGCGGCTAGTTTGTGCAACGCGGACGCCGAGCGGTTGCACGCGGCCGCTGCCGCCCTCGCGGCACAAGCGGCGCGCCGTGCCGCGGCGCGGGTCTTGGCCCAAATCCCCTCAGGCTGGCGCAACAACCCGTCGCAACCCGAGCGGATAAGGTTTCAGGGAAATGATGGCGACATCGAAGTCAGCTATCGCTGGGCGCGGGGGCAGTTGCAATTGGCGCTCGATGGTAGGGCTTGCACAGGGGCTCGAATCGGCAAATGTACGGCCGACCAAGTGCAACTGGAAGTGGATCACATAATGCGCACGTACGAGATCCATCACGTCGATGACACTTATTTTGTCGATAGTCCGCTGGGATCGTCGGCACTGCGCGAGTTGCCACGATTTCCGCTCGCCGAGGACGAGGTGCAACCCGGGTCCCTTATGGCGCCACTGCCGGGCGTAGTGGACGACGTCAAGGTTTCGGTCGGCGACCGCGTTGCGACCGGCGACGTGCTTTTGGTGATCGAATCGATGAAGATGCTTTATCCCGTGACCGCACCGATGGCGGGCCGTGTGACCGAACTGCGCGTACATAAGGCTAGCCACGTCGAAGCCCGCACGGTACTGGCGGTGATTGAAGGAAGCGGTGAGTGAGGGACTGCCGGCAGGCTTGCGAGCCGGAGGCTCTGGCCCTGCACTGCCGAAACGTACACGGTTCGCTTCAAAGCTGTGCGTTTCGAAGGGCTGCCGAACACTGGACCACAGGTGGTCCCAAAGAATGCCCTGTCTCGCTACCATGTGGGTTACGCATTCGTCCCAAGGTAGCAGGTAGCACTTATGTCCACTTCAGTCGAACCGTTGCGAATCGCCAATTGCTCCGGCTTTTATGGCGACCGCCTGGCCGCCGCGCGCGAGATGATCGAAGGAGGCCCGATCGATTTTCTCACGGGCGACTACCTGGCCGAGCTTACAATGCTCATTCTCTTCAAGTCGCGTCAAAAAGACGTCGCCAAAGGTTACGCAACGACCTTTCTTCGCCAGATGGAAAATGTACTGGGCCTGGCCATCGAGCGCGGCGTCCGGCTCGTTACAGACGCAGGAGGGTTAAATCCGGCGGGGCTGGCAACAGAACTCCGGGCTCTCATCGAAAAATTGGGCATCAAGGCCTCGGTCGCCCACATCGAGGGAGATGACCTGCTCGGCAAGCTGCCGGCGCTGCGCGCGGCGGGACATGAAATGCGGCATCTCGATACCGGACGTCCGCTGGCGGAATTGAAGGCGGCACCGCTGACGGCCAACGCATATCTCGGCGCTTGGGGCATCGTCGAAGCGCTGGGGCACGGTGCCGATATCGTCATCTGCCCACGTGTGACCGATGCGTCGCTAGTCGTCGGTCCGGCGGCGTTCCATTTTGGCTGGTCGCGTACGGATTGGGATCGGCTGGCCGGTGCGGTAGTGGCCGGCCATGTGCTGGAATGTGGGGCTCAGGCAACCGGCGGCAACTATGCGTTCTTTCGCGAAGTGCCAGGTCTCGAGCATCCGGGCTTTCCTTTGGCCGAAATGCACGCGGATGGTTCGAGTGTCATTACCAAACATCCCGGCACGGGCGGACTGGTTTCTGTGGGCACTGTGACAGCGCAGTTGCTCTATGAAATCGATGGACCACGCTACATGAACCCCGACGTGGTATCGCGGTTCGACACGATCCAACTTTCGCAGGACGGATCCGACCGCGTAAGGATCTCGGGAGTGCGCGGAGAACCAGCGCCTGAGAACGTCAAGGTGTGCATCAACTACCTGGGTGGCTTTCGCAATGCAATGACTTTCGTACTGACAGGCCTGGACATTGAAGCCAAGGCCGATCTTGCCCGTCGCACCTTGACCAAAGAACTCGGCGGCGCCGAACGATTCGATGCGCTCGACTTCGATTTGGTGCGCAGCGACAAACCCGACGCCACGACCAACGCCGAAGCGAGCGCCTACTTGCGCGTCACTGCCAAGGGGCAGGATCCGAGCCGCGTCGGCCGTGCCTTTTCGAACGCCGTAGTCGAAATGGTATTGGCCAGCTATCCCGGTTTTTATTGCACCTCGCCTCCGCAAGATGCCACTCCCTATGGCGTCTATTGGCCAGCACTCGTGCCTGCCAACGTACCGAATTACGAAGTCGTGCTGGCCGATGGCTCGCGCATTGCCATCCCCCCCGCACCAACAAGTGGCGGCGGAGGCGCACCGCTTGCCGATCCTGACACCGGCGTACCGGGCAAGGTTGCTGTCGGTACGACGAAGCGAGCGCCACTGGGGACGATTTTTGGCGCGCGGTCAGGTGACAAAGGAGGAAATGCCAATGTCGGTATCTGGGCCCGCAGCGATCTCGCCTACGCCTGGCTCGCTTCGTTTTTGACAATCGATCAGTTCAAGCAATTGGTCCCCGAATCGGTGCCACTCGTCGTACGCCGTTTCGAGTTTCCCCATCTACGAGCGCTCAATATCGTCGTCGTCGGACTATTGGGCGAGGGGGTTTCTTCCTCGACGCGGCCTGATGCGCAAGCTAAGAGCCTAGGCGAGTACCTGCGCTCGCGCATGGTGGACGTGCCTTTAGAGTTACTCCGCGACGCGACGCAATGAAAAACGAGAGCGCCGGTAAGTGGCTTGCCATGAGCGGCACGAAAAAACCCCGCGACGCTGGAGCGGTTTCCTTCCGCACCAGCTCCACGGGGCCTGTTCGTAATTAAGTTACCTGGGCTGACGGCCTGGAAACACGACAACTCTACTTCGGCTCGCCTTCGACTGCCTTCTTGGCGGCGTCTGCAGCGCCCTTAGCAGCATCAGCCGCGTCTTCGGCGGCGTTTTTGGCTGCGTCGGTAGCACCTTCCGCGGCATTCTTGGCTGCGTCCGTCACAGCCGTGGCGGCGTGCTCTCCCGCTTCAACGGCCTTCTCGCCGGCTTCCTTCGCGTGCGCACCGGCTTCCTTGGCCGTGGCGGCCGCCTTGTCCGCTTCGGCCTTGCCAGCCTTCTTGGCTTCGGCGCAGCCCAATACGGTAGCGATGCCCAAAATTACGGCAAAACTGATAAGCTTTTTCATCTCCCCATGACCCTTTCGTTTGGAACCTATTTCGGCGAACTCCCACTCGGCGTGGGCGGAATACCGCCTAAACGTCAATAAAACTTAGACCCATTTCGGGGCCCAGTTATTCCCCCTTGAACGAAAATTCCCTACCTGGAGGAATAATCAATCCGCGTAAGCAGAGCAACCCATCAATGTGGCTTTCCCCGCCCAGCCCAGCACGACCGCTCATTTTGGCCCGCCCTGCCAGGCCGGTTTGCGCTTGCCTAGAAACGCGGCGATCCCTTCGGCCAGTTCGGCACTCTCCCAGCGATCCGCGAGCTGACTGACGGTGTACTGAATATTTTCGCTCGTCTCATGCGCGCTGACGAACTCAATCAAACGTTTGCAATCCGCAACCGCGCCGGGAGCGCAGCGTAGAAAAGCGGCGATCTCGTGGTCTATGGTCGCGTCCAGGGCTCCTGGCTCGACAGCTTCGTCGAGCAGGCCCCAGCGGACGGCAGCCGCGCCATCCATGTCCGTGGCATTCAACATTACCCGGCGCGCGTGCGGCGCACCCAGTCGTGCCACCACATAGGGCGAGATCGTTGCGGGGACCAGGCCCAGGCGAACCTCGGTCAGACAGAAACGGGCCGTGGTAACGCCGATGGCAACGTCACAGATGGAAATCAGTCCCAATCCGCCGCCATATGCCGAACCGTTGATGCGTCCAATAATGGGCCGCGGCAACCGATCGAGTTTGGACAACACAGTTGCCAGTTCCGTGGCGTCGGCGATCCGTTCATCGCGCGAGCGCGTGGCCTGTACCTGCATCTCCTTCAGGTCTCCGCCTGCGCAAAAGTGCTCCCCGGCTCCCGACAGCACGACCACACGCACGGCCTGGTCAGCAGCGAGCCGATCGGCGGCCGTGCCAAGTTCCTGGATCATGCGCTGCGACATCGCATTGCGCGCCTCCGGTCGATTGAGCGTCAGACGGGCGATACCGGTCGCATCCACGTCCAGCGAAATGGTCTGAAAGTCGGACAAGTGGAAACTCCGCAATGAGGAGGTACAGAATGATGGATGCGAAATGATGAGGAAGATGCGCCACGAGTTCAATCGTCGGCACGAGCGCCAGCACAAGCCAAGACGCCCGCGATTTCAACGTTCGATTCCTTCGCATTCATCGTTTACTTAGCAGCCGCTTCGTCGCGCAGCACGCGGCGCAGGATCTTGCCGATGTTGCTTTTCGGTAACGCCGACAGAAAGTGAACCTGTGACGGCGCCTTGAATTTGGCCACGTGGCGGCAGACGTGCTCGACCACTTCTGTCTCACTGACCTCCGCACCGGGCTTGGAGACGACGAAGGCTACCACGTTTTCGCCATAAACTGCGTCCGGCACGCCGACGACAGCCGCCTCGGCCACGGCAGGGTGCTCGTGCAAAACCGCTTCCAGCTCGGCCGGATAGATGTTTTCACCGCCGCGAATGATCATGTCCTTTTTGCGATCCACGACAAAGAGGAACCCGTCCTCGTCCAGGTAGCCGACGTCGCCGGTGTGCAGCCAGCCGCCGCGCAGAATCGACTCGGTCTCGTCCGGACGATTGTGGTAGCCCCGCATCACGATCGGCCCGCGCATGCAGATCTCGCCGCGCTCGCCCGAGGGGACGGGCCGATCCTCCTCGTCCAAGATCTGCAATTCCGTGTGCTTATAGGCGCGACCCGCCGAACCCGGGCGAAACGGTTCCGACCGACGATTAGCTGTGCCCATGCCGGCACCCTCGGTCAGACCGTACACCTCGCGAATCCGCGCTGGGTGCCGACGCATGAAAGCTTGCGCCAACTCCACGGGCAAGGGCGCTCCGCCGCAGATGATTTCGACCAGCGATGATAAATCGTACTGACTGGCCCGGGGATGGTGCAGTAATACCGCCAGGATCGTCGGCACCGCCGCCGTGGCCGTGCAGCGATGCTCCTGTACCAGCGCCATGAATCGCTCGGGATCAAACCAGCGCAATTGAACCAGGCGCGTCCGATCCGCCAGATGATTAGGTGTCATCAGCAAGTCATTCATAATGGCCACGCCAAAAATGTGCGCAATCGGCATCGCACTGAGCGTGATCCTCGGCACTTCCCATTTGTCGAGTTCTGCAGCGTCGGCTACCGCGGCTGCGCTGGCCAGCAGATTGCCGTGGGTCAGGAGCACACCCTTGGGCCGGCCTGTCGTGCCTGAGGAATAAAGCATGACCGCGACATCGTGCGTATCGATCTGCGGCAGCGCCGCGAGCGGAGCATGCTGCAAAAGCGAATCCAAGCACAGTTCCGCCGGCATTGCCTGCGGGTTATCTGTTCCGCCAAGCACCAAGATATGGGTGACATGGGGAAGCCCGGCCACGGCTTCACGCACGGTGGGCAACCGCTCGACGTCGGTAACGACGATTTGCGCCTCGGTGTCCGAAAGCACATAGCGTAACTCGTTCGCCGCCGATTGCGGCATGATGGGGATAGCCGTGGCCCCGGTGCGAAAGATTCCCTGCAATACCGGAAACACCAAGGCGTGATTCATCATCAGCACCACGGCCCGGCCTCCTCGACCCAATCCCAATTCGGCGAAGGCCGCGTGCAATCGTCGAGTACGGTCGAGCAATTGCCAATTTGTATACTGCTCGCCCTCGATCTCGAAAAACGACCGCTCACCCAACCGCGCGGCCGATTCTTCGGCCAGTTCCGCCAAATTCTTCGCCGTCATATCCGCCTCACCCAACCAGATATCAAGTAATCCCCAGCACTCGCGTGCGAAGCGCGAGATCCTCTGGAAAACGCCGGGCGCGCAAAGCGGACCGCCCAACGTTTTTTAGCCGGTCCCCGCCACCCTTGAAAATCAACATACCGAATTCAGCCGACAATGCCGCGCGAAAAACGGCAAAAAGCCTCAGTTCAGGCCGAGCCGAAAAACGCCGCCTAGGGGACTTTTCCGTTCGGACAAGACGTTACAAAACGAATAGTCGCCGGAGATGTGCATTCAGGAATCTGCCGGCGGGATCTAGACGTAAACGAACTTTCTGGAAGTGGTCCCATTCCGGGTACAGTTCGGTCAACTCGCGATACGAGAGGCTGTGCAGTTTCGCCCAATGGGGACGCCCCTGATGGCGACGAAAGATCGCTTCGGCGTCGGCGAAAAACCCGGCATGCTCAAGCTCGGCTCCCTGATGGATCGAGATGGCCACGGTGGCCCGGCCCTGCGCGGTGCTGATTAGAATATCGTCCGCCGCCTGCGTACGGTATTCCAGCGGCCAGGTGATATCGGTGTGCTTCCGTCGCATCAAATCGCGCACTTCGAGAAAACAATCCACGCCTCGATCGGCCGGAACCGAATACTCCATTTCATTGAAGCGGTTTTCGCGCACTGTGGGAAATATGCGCCAACTGTCAGCGACCCGTTCGCGCTCGGCGCTGGCCAGTCCGGCGCCCAGGGCGGCGTCATCTGTGAGCGGCGTAGCTGGTCGATCCGTGGGATTGGGAGTTTTGGTGAATGCAATATC
>DASXEJ010000258.1 GCA_036490175.1 Pirellulales bacterium
CCGATGGACATCCAAACCGACGTATACTAGCTTTTTCATGGGACCAGTCCTCCGTGGTGGCTCTGCGCATTGTAAACGCAACTCCAGCGTAACCCACGTCAAACGTGAGCGACTGGTCCCAACCATTCTGTCTACCGGAAAACCGCGTTTTTGACGCTAACGGCCGCCGAGCATTAGACTAAATGGTTCCATGTCTCCAGATCTTCAGACCCGCCGCCACTGGCATCAGTGTTGGCTGGAGACGAAGCTGGGAAATTCGGAACAGAAGAATGAATGCGGTAGCGGTCTTCAGTGGGCTTTTTTTTGTCGCGTGGATTCTTGTGGTGGCTGGGGGCGCTGTAAACTGGTGGCTCTTGGCTCGCCTCCACGAACGGCACCTATCTACATACGAGCGGCTCGGTTCCCCTAAATTGATTGGACCGTGGCGTCCCAGCTGGGAGTTCCTTAAGTTCATATGGTCTTCCGAATGGCGTTACCTCAATGATTCGGCGCTTGCCAGTGCGGTATTTTTGGCGAGAGTCGTTCGTGCATTGTTCGTCGCGTTAATTCTTATGTGCTATGTGATCTTCTTTCAGAATATCTTCTGAACCGCTTCTCGATTAGCACCACAGTGATGAACGTCCAATGAACCAAGCACCATTCACCCGCCGTTTCCAGTTCGGGAAACGTCTCTCATGACTACCACCGCCATTATTGTCATTGCCGCCGTCTTCGTTGCGATCTGGTTGGCGACCGTAGGTTTCAGCGTTGTGATGTTCTTAAATCGCAAGCCAGGTACCCCAATGCTGATGAACCCGACGTTAAATCCAAGCATTCTGAATGATCGCGGTCGATGGGCTAGGAAATGGTCGAATGTCCTAGCTATCTCCGGCGCAACTTGGTTAATCTTCGGATCGGTATTCGGATGGATGTTCTTTCGGCGATAGACCAGAATTTCCCCCGATTGTGAGCACCACAGGCTTTGGGCAAGCTGGTTCGTCGCTGGAGTCGATATTCCCGGTGAGCGGTACAATAGGTCGCATGCCCCAAGCTCCCCCTACCCGCCGCCGCCAGTTGAGCACCCGCATGACGCTATTTGCGAGCGCTGCAATACTCTTAGTTCCAGTAGGATTGCTTGTTTATTTGGAACTTCCACAAGCTACCACTATCAAGGTCGTCAATGCGTCAAGTCGAGCCGTTAGTGACATCCACATCACCCATCGACATGGAAAGATGCAATACGTGCCCGACCTTGGACCGGGCGAGGCAGAAACTCAGAGGCTAACACCCGGGCACGGGTCGGGGATTCGCATCTCATTCATCGATGGGCGCGGCAAGCTGAGAGTCGCGGAAGGCGACAACTACGTTAACCCGGATAATGGCAGCGACATTGAGATAACGATTGGCGAGGACACGGTGGAATTCACCGACAACTTGCATCCAAGCTGATACCGCCACGACCAATTCACTGTTAAGATTTTAACCATTGACGCCAGCTCCCCAGACCCGCCGCCACTGGTATCAGTTTTCAGTCGGGCTGGGGACGTTTGCCGACCAGAACATGCGAATTCGATGCCTGATGACTATCGCAGCAGCGGTCAGCATCGCTGGCTGTCGGCCCCGTGCCGACCAATCGAAGAAAGAACAAAGCAATGGCGTCGCGATTACGGCTAGCACCGAGGGCCAGTTTGGCCACCGTTATTCGTGGCATCTCATCGTCAACCCGGTGGGAATGGCGGAGCTGACGATTCACACGTCTCCTGCGCCGACCAAGCGGCAGTTCAGCATTCCAAAGGAACGGCTGGACGCATTCCGCGCCGCTGTGGCTCAGGAGCGTTTCTTTGACCTAGATGATGACTACGGCCAGATTGTGCCCGATGGCAGCGCTGACACGCTGACTTTAACGTAAGACGATGAATCGAAGAAGGTAAGAATCCATTTCCTGATGAACTGGCAGGGTGATCCGTCGAAGCTTCGCGATCCATGCCGAGCCGTTCGGCTATTTATGATGTTGCGAGGATGGTTCGACGACTCTGACGCGGTTGACCCGCGGTTTCTCGCGCTGTTTATTTGGCAGATGGTCAGCGCCGCTCGGATTGGTCTAAACCCCTGAATTCAGACTGACCCACGACCGTTTTTTCCCCATCACAAGCCAGACATTCTGAGCCGTCCACGGCTTCCCCCCAGACGGTGGCCAATCTCTCCTGGTTTAAACGCGTGGCTATTTCCCGAGACGACGGCCGCTCGGTTCGTATTGCAACGTGTTCAAGAGACGCGATCACCGTAGGTCGCATAGGGCGCTTAGGGCGGTATTTTCCTTTTCTGTGGGGTTCGGAGAGAAATGATATACGGTACGTATAGGGGAGCGTCAGGAAGAGGGGGCCAAAGGGATCCAGAATAGGAAAACGCGCCCTAAGCGCCCTACTCGCCCTGGCGAATTTCAGAAAAAACGTACACGCGAAAAAATTACGCACGTTTTTTCAAATTGCCGGAAACAATTGCCGCCAGTGGCCGGTGTCACGGACAAAAAAGCGTCCTGGGGTCACAGATGAAACGGGATATGGAACTGATTCGGAAAATAGTGTTGGCTGTCGAAGAAAACCCAACTGGTTTTTGCCCACCATTAAAAATCGACGGATACGATGCGGACGTCGTCGGGTATCACGCGTACCTACTTGTCGATGGCAAACTAGCGACGGGGATAAGTACGGCCGGCTTGGGAAGCAAAGGGCCGAAGTGGATGGTCAGCTCCTTGACCTGGGCCGGCCATGAGTTTGCTGATGCGATTCGCGACGACTCTGTCTGGAAGCAGGCGCAAGAAACGGTGAAAGTGAAGGGAGGAGGTTTTACCTTCGAAGTGCTCAAGGATCTGCTGGCTTCGATCCTAAAGACCGCCGTGCTCGGGGGCTGACTAGGTTAGCAGAAGCCAGCCTGCACACGCTAATCACCCACTACCGCCAGCCGGCGGCCGCACGTGCCAGAGCCCAACTCCCGCCGGCGATTAGTCCCTCTTCCGAGTTGTGGCCATGGGAGATCGCGCGCGGTGGGAATCCAGGTTTCACAATTGCTAGTTTTTGAAATCTCATCGCGGCTGTTGATTCCTGCTGCCATGTTGACATTGCCATTGAGTGCCAAATTCGGTAGCGTGGAAGTGTTGCCGAGGGAGAGACTGTTCGGCGACCCCCAAAACTAGAATCCGTTGCGACCGGATACAGCCGACGCCACGACCGCCGTGCAAAGTGCACAGCGACCGTGGCGTTTTTTTATTTGATGTGCATTATGGCTTCTCAAACTGCAACCATTCCGACGGTCTCCGAAGCGGACCAGACTACGCTACTGGATCGCGAGGAGATGGGCCGCAGGCTGGGCGTCTCTACTGCTACCGTTGACCGCTGGGCCGCCGACGGCACGATCCCAGCCATACGGTGCGGTAGAAGCGTGCGTTTTCACTGGCCAACGGTCTTGCAGAAGCTGCTTGCGGATCGCGATGCCCTGGCCGCGCCGCACCAACCGCCTGGGCGGACCATAGAGCTCATTTAACTGGGAGCATTTAATGATTACCGTTCCAACGCACGACAAAATGCCACTGCGTGAACTGCCAAGAGTCCAAGACTCCTGGGATCTCGAAGAGGAATTGTTTCGACAATACGCGCTACGAGAATATTTCACCCACGAAGACTGCATGCACTTTCGCGCGATGTGCCATGCAGCGGCCTTGTTAATCACCCGAATCCGTATTTCCAGTCTACAACTTCTCCCGAATGGTAAGAGGCGACTGGCTCGGATTGAGCGAGGAGTACACCGGGCATTATTGAATTTTACGGAAGAACTACTGGATGATCGGTAGTTGCGCGTACGTTTTTATTGTCGAGTAAAACGGTAGCCAAATGACGTCGAGCAATGACTTCCAAACCAACGAAAAAAATGAGCATCTTTGATCGCTTCAATCGTCAGCCAACCAATCGCCAGCGCGAGATTTTCCGCTATTGGGACGGCACGAAAGAACGCGGTGCCGATCCACTGGTTGTGCTGCGGGCGCTCGTCACGGATTCCGAGTTCGATATTAAGACGGACCCGGAACTTGCCGCACAAGGCATTGCTGACGCGACCGATAGGACGCTGAAAGCGATCCGGCGGGTGTTGAGTGTGCGCCCCTGGGAAACCCTCGCCTGCGGTAAGGAAGTCGGCCTGACTGACGCCGAAACCCTCGAGTTGCTTTCGGACTTCGGGCTGTATCTCGACGGGTTAAAAAAAAATTCCAGCCTGACGCCGACTTCGCAGCCTGCTACGGGTTCGACGGACTCAGTTTCGCCCAACCCACCGCCGGACGCGCAGCCTATGAGCGAATCGTCGGACTCCGACTCAACCTCGACCGATCCGAGACGCGCCGCAGCGTCGTTTTCCTCCGCGGGATCCGCGACGCCCTGAGCGGTGCGGTAAGCCGCGAATTGTTTGAAGCGATGGCCGAGACAGCGGAGTTAGGCCAGATGGATTTCGAGATTCAACGAGAAATGAACGCGAGCGAGTAAGCGAGTAGAAATGTTTCCCGCGCTAGCATCATTGGTTGGACCATTACTCGCTGGCGCTGGCATGCGCGCACTCGCCGGCGCCGCGTCTGGGGGCTCGGAAAGATTGGCGTCCGGAAAAACGTCGACGGGCATGGGCGACGTGACACAATCACTGATGTCGAATGCTGCTGAGAGAAACGAAAGTCGGCAGGGGGCGAGCGGTAGCGACGTGCATGGAGGACTGTTCTCGCGATTACTGTCCGGCATTGGAAGGATGATCGGCGCGGGACACAGAGACGTCGGTCCACAACGGCAGACTGGGCAAGGATTCGCAACACTCTCACAAGCATCGTCGGGCGGGGGCGTGCAGTTTCCTACCAATCACGAAAACAAACTGGTCAGCGACGTAACTGATTCGCTGATGTACCGAGCCAGGGAACAAAGGGAGCGGCGCGAGTCGCCCAGCGGATGGGGTGTTGGGCGAACGAATCCCCTGCGCAGCATCACTCCGGGGATCGCGAATCATGGTTTCCCGCAGGCAAGCAACAACCGTGGCGACAATCGCGAATCCGATGGCGGCTCGATTCTTTCTCGAATCGCAGCCACGTTGACGGACATCAAATCGATCCTAACCACAGGGCATCCCGGCGGCGCGCTGAACAATCTGCGCGGCCTAACTGGAAATTCTAGTGGTAACTCGCCGGATCATCGCAACGGTTTTTCGAGGCTTGCACATCACGCCCAGAATCTCGGCAGGCTGCTCGTCCCGCGATCTGCGGCCGGTGGTGCTGCGGAAGGAGCGGGGGCAGCGAGCGGTGCAGCTGCTGGTGCCGCAGAGGCTGGATTGTCTACGACGGCAGCGACAGTCGCCGGGCTGGCTGGCGTGGCGGGTGCCGCAGTCTTAACCGGCGCTGCCCTAGCGAAAGTGCCATCGGCGATGCATGGGTTTGCGAATTCGCTCTCTTCCGGGCAGGAATATTTGAAATCGTTCAACGGCAAGATCGCTGTTGCGTTTGGTCAGCTTCAGCAATCGAACAATCGCCTGAATTTTCAGCAGGGTCGCGCAACTGCCGATTCGGTTAAAGCCCTTTTTAAGTCGGAGGCCAGATACAACGAGGCCGTTCAACCGTGGAAAAACGAATGGGAGAACATCAAAAACGCGCTCTCTGCTGGATTGAATAATAGCGCTTCCGACATCATCGAAGTGGTTAATAAATTGCTTGGCGTCAACATAAAAATTGAAAAGAACACCCGCGATCCCAGAGACGCGCCGGCATGGAAGGGCTTCCTGTCGGACGTGGCCGAAGGAAAGTTTGCCGGGAAAACACGCAAAGATAGATAGTCATGACCAATCGAACCGACGTCTCTTACAACGGCATTACACTTGAGAATTGTCTCACCAAAATGTGGGATGAAACTGCCGTTTACGATCAAGAGAGCGAAACCGATGTTGTCTATCACAAGGTGCGTTTGACCGTCTCGTGCCTGGTGCATGATGTAGTTGGCTCCGGCCCCGTGGGCACATTTCCACAAGTCGGCAACTCGATCGTCGACTTTTTCTCATACATCAAAGCTCAACTGATGGAGACGCGCAAGCCGTTCGCCTACAGTGTCGGCGGCGTTCCTCTCGTGTCGCTGCAGGGGCCTGGTGCCTATGTTGCCAATGCCGACGTCAACAACGGCCCGAAACCTATCGACGTCAAGCTCGTCGGTGTGACGCCGAAACTATTTAAGATTGAATTCACCATCGAATTGGCGCTAGTCGATTGCAACAACGACACAAATACGCAGGGTGTGCTGAGCAATCGATGGTCGATGATGGACTCGTACGACACGAATTGGTTTTGCAACCGTACTGTTCGCGGACGTCTACGAATCGCGACGCTCAACTTGAACGCCCAATCATTTCGCTCTTGGGTTGTGCCGCCGTTGCAATCGGGATTCAAGCGCGAGGCGATGCACTTCACGACGTCGACGGACGGCTTGACACTGGAATATATCATCACTGACCGGCAGGTGTTCGCGTCTTGCCCGATGCCTGGCACTTCCTGGACTTGCGACCACAGTGAATCAACAAACGACGGCGCCAGCTCGGTCAGTGAAATCGCGATTCACCTCGAAGGTCCGCCGAACAGCAACAAAAAAGCCCTTGTTGCGCTAGGGGCTCAAATCGCCGAGAGCGTATTGCAAATTAATCGATACTCAACGGACGACAAGGTTGAGCAAATCGGCTTTGTCGATCACATGCATGACTCGACCGTTGACGTACTTCTTCGACTGCGACGAACGAGCACTCCTGAGTATTTCACGGCAATCGGCGCTGCCATTGGTAGCCCACTGTCACTGCCTGGTTACGATCCCAAGGTTTCGGCAGAGCCAACGGATATCGACCTCGCCAGTCCGGCTGGGTTGTTCATGTGCTATCTGCAAACTCCCTGCGACGACAACCACAAGATTGGCAATTCAACTTCCATCACTAGCCCGGGTGGAATCGCTGAGCTGCGGAATACTGTGCCTCTGGTGACTATGAGCCAGGGAACATTGGTCAGAACACTGGCGCCGGATTGGTCGTCCGAGCAACAGCGAGCGATGTACACCGAATACCTCGTCGATTCGAAATACAAAACGCACGCCATGACGCTGGCGCTGCCGATTGCGGCGAGTTCAAGCGGGCCGTCAAACGGCGTGACAACGCGAGCAACTGTCTCATTGGCACCGCCACAGACGACTCGAACAATCAAAATTACAGCCGAGCGATTCGGTGATTGGCCGGAGATTCCTGATTTGCTGACAACGTATGAGGATCCCACCGGCCGAGCGGTTTTAGTGGGTCGTGGGGAAGTGAATTTGCAGTCGCCGGTGTTGTCGGTCGATGGGCAGAATCGCATCTATTCTGCGACACAAACACTCGTTTATTCGCTACCTCGCGCGCCGACGTTGGCTGAGATGCGCGCGGTTCCCGTGCCGTGGATGAAGCCGGAACCGTCCGATGTCGCGCTGACGACGACCGCCGTGTTGACGGGCGGAGTTGGGCTATAGGGATGGACGAGTAGGATACTGCCATGTGGAACACAGAAGTATCCTACGGCTGGAATTCTGACGCGCCTCCGTGTGTCGCTGAAATAATTGCCGAGCATTCCAATCATGGTAGTAAGGCGGTATTTGCGCTAACTCGCGGCCCCCACCTCGGCGGTGACCATGAGTCCGTGTCGAGTATTTACAACGGGGACGAGCCTCTCGGGGCGATCGCCACAGCCTGCAGCAAAGTTGTGGACGTTATCTCCACGCTGGCGAACGGCAACGACGACGGAATCGGGCTGGCATTCGTCAACTTCGCGTCCAGTGGTCCGATAGTTAAGCCGCCAGCTAGAAAAGTCGACACACAGCAGGACTTCGCCGCGGCGCTTTTCGTTTTCTTAAAAGCCCTGTCGGAAAGCATCAAGCCGGTTGACATTAATAGTGCTTGCGACTGGGTAGTGCTCTCGTGTGTCCGCACCCCAGGCGATCAATAGTGCTGAAGAAAGGCGATGCACATATTGGCACGCCGGCTGACAAAACAGCTCTATCGGTTTACGGAAAGCAGCCACGCAAGAATGCCGCCACACAATGCGCCGAGAGGGACAAAAACAAACAGGTGCACAGGAATTATGCTAAGTCGAGCTGGACTGAAAGGTTCAGCAAGCGTGCGCTCCAGAAAGCCGCCAAAAACCGGCACGTACTGACTTGATAATAGTCCTGAGCAGCCAAGAACAATCGCGCCCATAAATGCCCCCATAACGATTGCCAGCGTATTGGGAGCACTTCTGTCGAATTGAAATTTGCTCGGCGAGTTTTGCGGATAGAAGTCCTGATCTCTAAATTCAGATGGAACATTCGTCGTTGGCAAGTCCGGCGCCGGTACTTCGACTCGAAATTCTCTGTCGCAGGTTGGGCACAGCATGGTTTTGCCCGCATATTCGTCGCTCCACGGGAACGCTTCATTGCAGTGCGGGCACGCGATCGAGTCAAACATAAGATGCTCGCTCACCAATAGAGCCAGAGTCATTTGCCGACGATAAAGTGCGAATGAGATTTTTTTTACCACGACACAGAGATGTCTGCGTGAGGAGTTACAGTCACGCAGACAAATGCAATGATTCTCGCGCCCGCAATCGGTAGAGTCAAGCAACGGCGTCCACGCCAACACGCGTCCTGGCAATCAGGACGATGCTTGGTTAAAGCTCTTCGCCCAAAACATCCGTCGCGGCGTCACGCGCTTGCTCTACTGTCATGCACTCAGCCACTAGACTGCTGTAACCTGCAGACATTTTGTACACCCAATAACGGTCGCGGGCGTACCACACCTTTGCTCGGACGTCATTTCGGTGGATGTCGAGCACGGTTTGGCCGTCTTGGTGCGGTAAATTGGATAGGTCGTCGAGTTGGACTTCGCTGGTCATGCGTGCATACCACCCGCAACTTCTCTAATCCCTTGCTGCGCCCACGTCCGCGCCACGTCCCGTGCTTCGATCACCGACCGAACAGTCTGCGACCGCCAATTCTCCTCGTTCAGCACATCGACCTGATTGACCCAATATGTGCCTTGCCCATTGCAAGTGACCGTGATCGTCCATTCGTCGCTTTCAACGACGAGCACCGGCTCGCCGAGACGGTGCGGACGTTCGGTCAAAACGTCGAGAACAACTCGCATGGATTGCGCCTTCACTCAGCTATGCGTGCGGTCACCACGGCCTCGACGAAACCAACGTAGAAGTTCAGCAAGAACCGGCTCGGGCCTATGTCGCCGCCCTCTTCTTGTAGCGCCCTAAAGAATTCCAGCGCTTTTCCGCGGCTACCGGCGACCGACACCCCCGGGCCGTGAATTGCCGCAAACAGCATCCCGGCGGCTTCATGGACGCGCTCCCCAGGTGAGCTGGCGCCCGACGTCAGATTGCCCTCTTCGATCCATTGCCCCAATACGTCAACCGTACATGCTTTCAGTACACGATCGCGCTGCCGACGGGTTGACGTAGATGACCAATAGAAACCGGCAGCCCGGCCGCGTTTGCGTGCCTCCCCGATTTCCAGGGCATTACTGACGTCGGATGGATCGTCGAGTCCGTTATCCATCCGACTAAACCTCAGCACCAGTCATTTTCGCTCGCTGTTCCTACCTTCCGAGTAGGTGGCGGGAAGCGTCTGTGGAAGTGCCACCAGTGGCCGAGGGGAAATGCTCGCTTCGGGCCAGGATCGCCCGACAAGTGGAAAGACGAACAGACCCGCCTACCGAGGAAATCCGTAGCGGCTGTTACGTTGAGAATGTTCCTTGGCTGACAACCATCCATCACTATTGTCATCAAGGGTCCTGAATTCCTTTCTGGCTTTTTTCCCAGCCTTACCGGCTTTTTGGCCAACGTATTCCTCTTCGCTAACTCTGTTGTCATCGTTGGTGTCAGTCGTCATGAAGAGTAGCAGCTGCGCGGTAATCTTCTGGCTTGATGCCCTTTCAGCTCCTGCCGCGACACCGGACATCACGAGAAGGGAGAGCATCAGCGCTTTGTATCCGGAGAACTTCATGGGACGGGCTCCGTAGGCGGGCTGCGGTAATGGGTGGCAATAAATCCCGCAGCAGCCTTAGCTAACGCCGTGCCAAATTGCCTCCCCTCCAGCTTGCGCCCGGCGTGGGGAACAAGGAGAAACCCCATGGCCAGGAATCCAGCGACTGGCGATCCCAAGCCGACCGAGACCGACCCCCCCGACCCGAACTCGCGAAGTGGAGACGGTCTATCGCGGCAACACCAAGACTGTAGAGCCCAAAGCTCGCGAGCCTGGCGCGCTTAAGTGTGGCGTCACTCACCATTGCCCCTCGGCGCGTGAAAAGACGCCTGCTTGGCACAGCTATCGCATGCAGCCGCTTCCGAGGTCACCAACCCAGTCAAAACAAATGGCGCTTGCATGGAAAACAAACACGTTGGCAGCCTTTGGATCATCGCGATGATCGCTGTTGCGGCATGTTATTTCCTTCTCACAATAATTCTTGACGCTGCGATTTAGCGAGCTGAGCAGGGCATCGGTCCACTGGGGGCCATTTTGGTCGTTGACCGTCCGTGCAATCGGCGCCTACGGTGCCTTTCGATTGCTGTACAATACAGGCCATGCCTCACAAAAAACCGATTCCTCTTCGTCATCCCCTGAACACCCCCAAAACGCGACTGTGTCCAATCTGCGGGATGCCTTCGTATTCCGCCTCCGGCTCCCACCCGCAATGCACCGACAAGAAAAACTGATCAGAGGTCCCGACGTCGGCCAGTCATCGGCCGGTTCATCACGTTCATAAGTGGACACCGCGGTGACCACCCCGCCAGCGGCGCATCACGGCCGTCTTGCCAGACGTACGATCAAGTTATGGACCCCGATTTCCTCGAACACTGGTTTCCGCAGCTGCTTGCCTGGGGCGTCATCATTGCTTGTTTCGTCGGCGTCGCAGTTGTGGCGCAGATGTGATTTTAAAGCTCTTGCGCTTCGAGGCATTGGCCGAAACAGTGACCTTGATTTCGTCGCTCATGGTTTTCCTTCCTCCGTATCGGATGTCATAACGAGCTCCATTCCGAGATGCGTGGCAATGTGACCGGCTTTCCGGAGGCCGATATCCTTCCCGCCCAGGAATCGGCTGATGCTCGACTGCTCGACGCCAGTCGCCCTTGCGAGATCAGCTTGTGAAATGCCACTTGCGATGATCGCGGCGCGCAACACGTCGCCGATCGGCTTCGCCATTACTCACCCTTCTTCGGCCGATTGGCCGCACATCGTGTTAAAGTTCTTCCCCTTGACACGCTAGCACATGATCGCAGAGATATTCTGTCGCAACGAACCGACCACGTCGTTGACGAAAACGTAATCGATCGAGAGAATGCGATTCTTGACTATCACCTTGGACGAATTGGCGGAGAAAAAGCATGAGGCGCATTTTTGTAGTCATCGGTGTTATGATTGGCTTCGGATCCTTTGTCGAAAGTGCGAACGCGCAGTACAAACCCCAGAGTAGGCCTTTCGATACGCAATCCCGCCGGCCATCAGTTAGTCCGTACATGAACTTGGTCAACAACAGCAATGCCGGCGCCTCGACCAATTACCAGTCGCTTGTTCGCCCACAGGTTGATCAGCAAAACTTCAATTCGCATTCGGCCTCGGCGATAAAAAATCTGCAGCGTAGTGCTGATTCTCCCGCGCGTTCGAAATCGACGGGTGGCGGCAGCAATGCAAAGCTTCGCTCGACAGGGCATGCTGCGGTACGGCAGAATTATTCGCACTACTATCCCACGTTGGGTCGATAGCCCATCGGACGACCGGTCGTCGAATCGTGCCCCTCGGCCGGCAGTATAACTCTGCAATGCTCATGATCGCGGCCGTTGCCGTCGCTGGTGTTGTGGGCGTTGCGGTGCTGATTTAACAACGAACCCCCGATTCACCTACGGGGGCGGCCAGGGCCATATTTTCAGTTGGCCCTGCGGACCTCGCTATACTCCGGCCGACGTTCACCGAGTCGGCTGCCAGGGCCGACGCTAAACCTTCGGTCCTGCGGTCTGCTGGCTGACTCACTCTTTCCAAGGACACACATCCGGCCAACCGGTAATGAACTGCTTCTCCGCCATGCGACGCAGCTTCCACAGCCGCTCGTATCGCTGGGCGAGCTTCTTTTTCACTTCGGACGCATGGGATAGCGTCGTCCATTCGCCGTTTGTGGAGGGCGGCCGAAGATGCGAACGCGATCGTCGAGCCGCGCTCTTGGCACCAACGATAACGACCGGCCATGGCGTGGACCGAGTAGCGCAAGGCGAATACCGGCCGACTGACAACCCTGAGATCAGCCTCTCTACCGACGACCCAGCCGCGCCCTAGGGCAACGCTCAGCATTCTCGCCTTCCTGCCCTATCACCGGGCGCCTTGATCCCAGCGACGGTCCCGAAGATGTGGCCGCTGCCAGTGGAGCGGATCAACGCGAGCCACGCCGAATTCTCCGTGTCCCTCTAATTGGGTTGCAAAGTCTTCTTAGTTGGACCCGTCGCCCGCGTTTGACGCATTCGGAGCCGGTGGCGTCCCCTTTTACCAGAAATTCAAACAGCCGGCGCGCAGTTTGCAAACGGTAGCAAAAAAGGCCGTAAGAAGCTGGGGCCGGATCGGAGAGAGGCAATGTGCACTGAAGTGAGAACGATACACGTCGACCGCATTAGTTACGCTCTGACCGTGGACACGTACGGTGCCGAGGTATCGGCGTCGTGGCGCTATTGCCATTGCGACCAACCAGCCACCTCGACGGTGCGCGATTCAACCGTTGACGATGCGGTCGCACGCGTTATGGGTGATCTGTGGGACCATCACGAAAGTTGCCATGCGAGCGAATCGCTCGCTGCTGCCTAGACCTTCCACGGAAGAGTGCAGTCCATCGTGCCGATACGATAAGTTCCGGCGCTCAGCCGTTTTGACTCGATGGAATAAACTATGCCGCTCGTGGCCGTGACTCGACTTCGCGTCCGCTCCTGGCGCTTTGTGCCGGCGTTTGCATGGCATACATGGCAGTCCATTCGGCAAGCACGCTCCGCTGCCGGCAATTTGGGCGTTGCAATACGGAAGGCAAAGGGGTTGGCGTTTTGGACCGCAACTGTTTGGAAGGACCGTGCGGCGATGACCGCCTTTCGAAACGCGCCGCCCCACGGTGCCGTGATGCCCAAGCTCCTGGAGTGGTGCGATGAGGCGAGTCTCGTCGATTGGGAACCAGATTCATCCGCAATGCCCAACTGGCCAGCGGCAGAACGCCGGATGGCAGAGTCTGGGCGATTGTCGAAAGTCCACCAACCGTCCCGAGATCAGCAAATCGGCCGGCTCGATTTTCGACTAAAAGCTCGTTCGACGAAACGGGACTCAGGGCGCTGATCCGCTTGTAGGATTGCTAACGGGCGTACGGTTGCAGGAAACTATCGCCCAACTATGCTGGCTCCATTGATTTCCTGCCGGCCCCACAAGTCGCGGATTCATATGCCAGGACAAGTCGAAGACCGAATTCTCACTCATCGCCTAATAGTCAACGGCGTCGCCTGCGCCGTGACAGTCCGAATGAAAGACGGCGCTTACAGGGCGCGGTGGTTCTGCGGGGCATGTTCCAATCACAGTCCAACTTCGTTCACGGACTCCTCTGTCGCTGCAATGGTCAAGCTTGCCGCCGATGACTTAGAGCAACACGTTCATACAGTCCATGGGTAGTGATCGCGGTCCCACAACAACGAAATGCTCGAACCCGCCGACAAAAGTGAGATTCGGTTCCCGGCGTTTCTGGTCGGCACGGAGACTCCCGCTGGCTACTATGCCACCATCGTAGTCGACGATGGCAAATGGCTTCCGCTTTTTGAGAGCGAAGAATTAGCGCAGCTATATCTCGAAAGGTTTGACGCAGACACGGATCGCATGCCGCTGGCGGTTGAACGCGAGGCGTTGAGAACCTGGATGCTCGCGTACCCGCATATCCGCGGTTGCATTTTGAATCCCAGCGTGGACGGGCCGTGGATTGAATACATCGAACGGCACAACTTTCTCTGACGCATTAAGCCGGCGCGTGACTAGTGGTGTCCGCTTGACGACCAAAGCGCACAACTTTCTACCACACGCTGCCTTAGCGTGGGCAATGTTCACGCTCACGTTGCTTTGCTTCACAACGATGGCATAATTTAAATGGGTAGGCGGATTGCATAATTCGGCCTGCCTCCGTCAGGTTGTTTTCCGTCAGCTTGGCGGTTTTTTTCGCGCCACAATGGGCAAGATTTAGGTACTAAAGTATCCAGACGATTTATTTGCGGCCGCATCCCGCATCGTCTAGATTCACGTTGTTGCCGGGCCTAACGCGGCGACAGGCCGCCGGGTAATTGGTCTCATAGCTGATTACTTGACGGCTTTTTGATGCGCCATTGTTGACCGCGCTCGTCGCTCGATTAGATTGTGTGCTGTCGCGCTTCTGGGCGATGAGCAGGCCGCCAGGTATTGAGCCACCTGGCGGCCGTTTTTGCGCGCTCAGTGATACCGTGCCCCGGGGTACGTTCGTGCCATGTACCATCGTTGACTGCGCCGATTGCCAGATTAGACTTGCCGATGTCGCGCTTCTGGGTGATATGGGGTCGCTGGGTGGATTGGACCTAGCGACCCTTTTTCATGCGCGAAATTGTTGCCGGCATGAAATGGTTGCTGGAACTGTCGAGTCTCCTCACTCACTTGGAACCAGCCATGACGCATAAACCTGTAATCGCGCAAGAGTGGACCTGCGATGCATGCAATAAAACAGAACTAACGGCTGTCATCGCACTTCCTGAAGGCTGGACAAGCGGAACGCGGGTGTAGGTCGGGGAAATTATCAAAGCGATTGACCTTTGCCAGGATTGTTCTCGGGACCGAGCGCAAGCCGTTGAGAATTGCAAGAGACTGATGCGATATTGAAATAGGTACTTCGGCCGAGATCTGCAATCGCCTCGACGGGGTCCAGTTGAATTCCCGTTCCCTACCGATTATTTTAGTACCGCCGACGTATGCTAAGGCGTCGACATTGGTCGCCGGTTACACACGAATGCCCGGCGACCTTTTTTATGCGCACTGCCAGGCCACATTTTTCGCTTGCTTGCGCGCCAGACGTCGCATAGATTTAGCTTCGTCCACCTGGTGCTGACCGTTTGCCACGTGCCTGCGTATTGGTTACGCGGGGCGGGGTCCGTCGGCACGCAACTGGGTGCCCCTGCCGGCGGTCCATTTCTATTCAATGGGCGCCTTGCCGATGGCTTTGATGGGCTCTCTCGCAAACCTAGCTGCCTGGACGTCCCGGAAAGTGCGCCGAGGACCTAACGTGAGCTTCGACTCACGTCGCGATTCGCTGGCATGTCGCCATCGCCACTGAACCAATGCGCTCATGATGGATAATCCACGCGACGCTTTAGAGGCCCGTATTAAGTCTTTAGATGCCGCGCTTGATCAGCTCGGGCCTGGCGACGAGACGCGAATGCAAGAACTATTGAGGGAGTGGAGCGAGGTGAACAGAGAAATTGCAATCGTTCATAAATCAAAGCCCTCGGAAACATGGCGGGAGGCTTGAGGCAACTCGTCGCAGGCCGGCTCGCGAGCAGGAGAATCTGCTTAAATCCGGAATTCTCCATCCGGTTTGTTGATCGCATGACGCCTTTGGTAATGGGCCGTTCATCTTTGACGCCTGTCTTTAGACGAGCTTGGCTATACGTCGCCTCCGAAGTATTGATCGGTTCTCGCCGCCCTACGGACAACGTGGGGGTCGCCAGGCGCTGCCCAGCCTGGCGGCTTTTTTATGCGCCATCCAGCAGTTCCGGCACGATGAATCCTGACGAAATGCCCCGTGATGACATAGTCCGCGTCGCCCAGTATCGTGGCGTATCGATCTACAGAGGCGGTGAGAAGTTTTTCCTCATGATGCCAACGGTAGATGGAATGCATACCCTGATCGCCGAGTCCGTCTTGGAGGCGGAGAACATCATCAATGCATTCATGAATTGCAAATAGCGGGTCGTCTCATAAAGCGACGCTCCAGGATGCCCCAGGAATTGCGCCGAGGGGTAGGCTTGGCCCTACCGTCTGCTAGACTTTTCAACTGCCGGTCAATTCTTGGCTGCGCGAAGTGTGTTGTGCACCTGACAAAGGAGAAACGCCAATGATCGCTATCAGATGGACGAAACTGCTTACGTGCGTTTCGATTCTTGCGCTGTCGTGTAGCAGGACCTTAGCCAGTGATGTAGAAGTCACAGTTAATCCCCCCTTCTCCGATCCTCCCTTCGCTGTCACGCCAGGGTACGCGGTGTCATATACTCCCAGCACTGGGATTGACCTGACAGTTCCGAGCGCTTTTCCTCAGCCGAATACGGACGTGATGGATGACAACAAGTTCGGCGTTTCGCTGAACTATGGGGGAACGGGCTACACCGTACTGACGTCACGGTATCTCTTCGAAAACTCGCCGGAAATCGCTCTAACTGTCGCGAATCTCGATTCGGCTTTGAACTACGAAGTATTCGTGCAGACGTTTGTCAACAGCGGATCCGACTTCTACGGCGGGCGTTATGGCTTTGCAAGTGGCCAGTTGACCTCGTATTTCTATTCCGATGGAGGTTCTCTGATCGCAACCGGCACAAATGGTCCGAACGACCAGGGCCAATTTCAAATTCGCGAGTTCGATTTAGGAATGCATCCGGCTGCTGGCGGCCAGCTGACGCTTTATTTTGATGATTTCAACCAAACCGATTTTGTTGGTAACTTCGCTGAATTGCGTCTCGCTCCAGTACCCGAGCCCTCCACGCTCATCCTCGCCACACTCGGCGCCGTCGCCTTACTGGCCTATCGCCGTCGCCGCTGAGTACAATCGCGGCATGAGCGAAGAGAAGCCAAACCGCCGTCGCTGGTATCAGTTCGGGCTGGGGACGATGCTATTGGCGGTGACCGTTTTTGCGGCATTGCTGGGCTGGGAACTGGACTACATCCGTGAGCGCAAGGAATTCCTTGCATGGGTCGAGAGCACGTGCGCGGCCGAGGGGAACCATTCGTTCACGATTGACACGCTGGCCGTGCCGGCTGAGATTCCTGTGTGGCGTCACTGGATGGGAGATAAGCCGGCGGATGCAATTACGCTGCCATTCGTGGCGACAAAGGCCGACGCCGATAAAGCAAGAACACTCTTTCCTGAAGCTAAGGTCGAGCGGTAGCCAGCGACCCCAGGCAACCGCAATCCGGTGACCTGGGGTCGTTTTGTTTACCAACGGTCGGATTGCCGTCCTGCGGTGTTCAATCATTTCGGTCTGGGTGCTTAGCGGCTCCCGGCTGGCCGCTGGGTAGCGCCCCGAACACTGCCCAGCGGTCTTTTATTGCGCCAGCGATTGGTCAGCGGTACAATAGGTCGCATGTCTACTGGCTCTACGACTCGCCGCCGCTGGTTTCAGTTTGGTCTTGGGACGATGCTTTGGCTGATGCTGACAATAGCGCTCCTCTTATTCGGCCTTAACGAGCGATTCAAGCGATCCGAAGTTGAATCGGCATCGGCTAGCAAGGAAGCTTCGCTTGCGCAACAGCTCGCACAGACGCGAAAACAGGCATCGGACGAGCAGAGGAAGCGCCACAGATACCAGCAGGAAAACTCCGAACTTCAGCGCGCAGCCGAGTCCAAGAAATAGGCGATCTTAAGTCACTTACGCCTGCACACACTAATCACCCACTACCCACTGCCGGCCCTCTTTGACTTGCTATCGCGTGAACCAGTAACGTGAGCGATCCGCGCCAACAGAGCTGCCAAGATCGCAAGGCTTGCGGCTCACGAAGCATTAGCAAGTCGAGTCGTTGAAGTGGCGCGACTCCCGTGATGGCCTGCGGTTTGGCTGACAAGGCTTGGACGATCAAGGAATTAATCGAGCGAGCAGCCGTGGAGTGATAGATGGCCGAAAAGAGCTTTCATCGATTCTCACTATCGGACGAATACGACGCCGATTGCGATGAATCAGAACGCGGCCGCGCTGGTCAAATCTATCACGTACGCGGGACTTCTACCGGACGCGGAAAGACACTTACGCCAATTGCCCGTTACTTCTGCTGGAGACCGAGCTTCGTAGAGGGCTTTAATGGACATTGGAGAGTCGATTGCTTCGTCAAAGAACACGCCCTAGCACCGAAGCCACTAGCTATCGGACAATCGCTGGTCCAAGCACTAATGCGCGAACAAATATGCCTTGAGCCGATCTGGCTTTCAGTGCATCAGAGCGAGGAGATATCGGGAGGCGCATTCGGGCAAGTGTTTGAAGAGGACTGATCTAACTTTCTTTTTTCCCACACACCGGATTACCAGTACCATTCTTTAAGCCTGAAGTAGATTCTTTGGTCATTTCTGCCCTATGTGGTTTTTTTATTTCGTCCCCCGGGCTTCAGTTCCAGCCCGAAGTAAGCCGCGAGTTTGTCGGCCGTCCGTTCTAGCCGAATGTCGCGGTGCTGGTCGGGATCAGCCGACAAAAACCGGCTGAGGATTGGGTGCGAGACCCCACACCGCTTGGCCAGTTCGTTGAGTGAAAGGCCCGAATCTTTAATCGCGCATTTGATTTGCTTGCTGATTGACATCAACACAAGCATAGCAAATATGCCGCTTGGTGGCAATTGACACAGTGGTGTCAACTGCTACAATGCCGATTAGAAAGTGGCCCCCGCGATGTTGTACCATCCGGGGGCCGTGGAAAACCCCAAGTCCGACCGGAGGTTTACGATGTCCAAGGTAGCTACACGTAGGAAAAGCGTCCAGCGCACGAAGGCTCGATGCCGAAACGTTGAAATTTACGCCATTGAGACTATCCATCGTGGCAAGTCCGGGATCTTCGATGCCATGCACGACGGCGAGAGGGCTCGGCAGCTCGTCGAACAACTCACAAAAGCCTTCCGCGGTACTACCAGCCGCGCCATTCTCCACACCACGAGCGTGCGGATTGGGGGTGTCCTTTGAAGACTAAAGCAGCAAAGAAGCCCGTCCAGCGTCGAAAGTTGTTGACAACCAGACGAACTGAAACTGGCCGCACTGTCACGGTCTATTTCCTAGAGATTAGGACGCCCGATAAGCCGGTGGAGTTCAGCCGCGAGTCTCTAAACAAGGAATGGGCCGAGGACTCGTTACGACGGGTTCAAAAGATCCTCGAAGACTGCAGTGGATGTATGGTGAAATTGCATTCCGTCACCGCCAGAATACCGATGGATAACGCTCCGCGGGTGACGGCCGCCCGTGAGCAGCTCTATCAAGTTGTGGTCAAGCATGAAGACGGGCTACGCGAGATCGTTGCGCAATTCATGTGCAAGGGTGAAGCGGACGGCTACACGGAAACCTACAACAAAAAGAGAGAAGACGGCAATATCGCAAAGGCTATGAAGATGCCGCCGTTGCCTGTTCTCAGAACGTACTAGCTACGTCCCGCTGGCGTCGTGTCGACCATACGGCGCCAGCGGTTTTCTTCATGGGAGAAAAATACATGATCGCTCTTAACCAACTCGCATTAATCGAAACCGCACCACACCCGCAACCCCTCGTCGCCGGTGATCCGAACGTTGCGGCGGCGGGGCGGTTAATTGCCTTGTTCGTCCGTTCCGGTAAGAGTGAGCGAACGACCGCAACGTATCTCGGCGCTCTCGATGACTTCGCTGGCTTCATGCAACAGCCAACGGCTGCGTTCGCAGTATCCCAACTGCTGGCCAGCGGCCGTGGCCCCTGTACAGCAGTGATTCAGCGATACCTAGTCAACATGAACGATCGAGCCCTGGCTCCGCACACGCACAACCTGCGGCTCACGGTGCTGCGCAGTCTGCTGGAATTCGCCAATTCTCTGGACATGATTTCCTGGACGGTCCGGGTCAAAGGGATTCGTGGGGCTGGCAATGTGAAGGATTGCCGCGGTCCGACTTTGGAACAAGTCCGAGCGATGTACGCCCGGATTGTTGGCGATGATGCACCCGCCCGCCGGTCGCGCGCCGCATTCCGGCTCTTGTTCGACTTGGGCCTGCGTCGCATGGAAGTCCTAGCGATCGATGTCGAGGATTGCGACCTATCGCCCGGTGGCCGTGCGTGCGTCATGGTGCGAGGGAAAGGGAAGCGGACTAAATCACCGATCACTCTGCCGGAGGAGACGGCCGCGGCCCTCCGTTCGTGGATGGCCGTTCGTGGCGCACAGCCGGGACCGCTTTTCATTAGCCTGTCGAATTCTTCGAGGGGCAGGAGACTGTCCGGCCAGTCCCTGTTCGTGCTGATTCAGGATCTGGGTCGCCAAGTCGGGACTAAGACAGGCATTCATCAGATGCGTCACAGCTCAATCACCGCCGCGCTGACCGGAACGAACGGCGACGTGCGACGCGTGCGGTTCCACTCGAGGCATGCCGACTTGGCGACGATCGCGAAGTACGATGATGCACGGCAAGACATGGCCGGCGGGGTCGCGAAATTGGTTGCGGGGATGCTGGAGTGAGGGACTACAGACCACTACATCCTTCTGCCTCGAATACAGCGTTTCTTTGTCGGTTTTCAATATTGAGTAATAACACTTGAGAAACTGCCCGAGGTTCGATATTCTCAAAACAGTCGTCGTTTTTCGTGCTTTTCGGCTGGCTTTGCGTGTGCCCTCACACGGTAGAAGTCACAGGTTCGAGTCCTGTAACGCCCATTCGTTGTAAGCCCCGCCGAAACGAGCATTTCTGTTACCTGCCGATGGTCGGCAGTGCGGCCTTGAAGTCCTCCGAAATCCGGTAGTCTACCGGCTTGCTGATGGCTGGAGGTGCGCACGATGTCCGCTACCAATTCGGCACGCATTTCATCATAGCGCCGTCACAAGCCAACGGGCCAAGCGGTGGGCACGCTTGCTGGCAAGGACGGATATCTAGGGCTTTGGGGAACGGCTGCCAGCCGAGCAGAGTACGATCGTTTGATTGGCGAATGGATTTCCAACGGTCGACAGCTCAACGACGTTTCGGACAGCTCGATCAATGAGTTGATTGCTGCGTATTTTGAATTTGCTCAAGGCTACTACCAGAAAGACGGGAAGCCCATGGGCGCGATTGCGGGCATTAGAATAGCTCTCGGGTTTTTGCGAGGTTCTTATGGTCATACGCTCGTGAGCGAATTTGGTCCCCTTGCATTGATCGCTTTACGTGACCGCATGATTGAAGCGGGACAGAGTCGTGGCTACGTCAATGGCAATGTGGACCGCATCCGAAGTTGTTTTAGTAGTTTATGGGCATGGCTCGCCGATTCCCGGCTACGACCGACGAACCGCTCGCGCCGTCTCGATTGGAAACTTGCGATCAGCTACTAGGACGGTACTTATTTCCCAGGGCGCCGCGGCAACTGCTTGCGGTTTGGTAATGTGATCGCAGTTTCGTCGCCTTAACCGCAAACTACGTTGCAGGCTGCGGCAGCGCAGTTTAGTCTGCTGCCTGGGCGTCGACTTTGGTGGTAGCGTCCTAGCCGCGTTCGAACGACGAATCACCACGTCGCGACTCAGTCCCTGTCGCTTTCGCGTCCGCGGGCCGAGCGTTGTGTTTTTGAGCGGTGCGCGTTGCCCGTTCGGCTTTCATATTGGACGGTCTTTGTTTCTCTCGAAAGGGTGGGAGCGATGGTACGAGGGCGTGTCGTATGGCGCAACGTCAGGCGGGGAACCCTATCCGCAACAGCCGTCTTGGTGATCTTGCTAGGGCCGACAAGCATCGCGCTGGCACAATTCACGTTGCTCAATCAATTCGCTAACGGTGCGGCGAATAGTCCGGGATATTTACAGTACCCAATCGACGTCGGCAATGTTGGACCGGACGGACAAGTTCTCGTTGATCAGGGCCAGTTGGGAACAGACGGCATTGTCAAAGCTTACTCAGCGGACGGCAGCTTCGTGCAAACGCTCGCGAACGGACCTGTTGGTTCGGAGGTGTCCTTCAACCAGCCGGGCTATTCCGCGATCGGTGCAGATGGGACGTATTATGTCTCCGATTTCCTTCACCAAACCGTAGTTGTCGCTGGCACCACTGGCGTCGCGAATCATTACCTGCCGAGCGTGGCCGCTTTCAGTGACCCTGCTGGTGTCGCGGCCAGCGCTGCCGGCACGCTATATGTCGCCGATAAAGATCACATCGACGTCTACGGCACGATATTTAACGGGACCAGCTATCCGTCCTTGGGAAGCTTCGGTTCAGCGGGGTCCGGTGCTGGCCAATTTGGCGCCTTTGGCATTGGAGCCATTACGCTCGACTCGACAGGCGCGAACCTATACGTTGCTGACGGTGGGAATAACCGCATCGACGTTTTTTCGTCCGCAGGCGCTTACGAATCGTCAATCGGCAACTTGTCGGGACCTGGCCAACTCACCTTTCCGACCGGGGTCGGCGTCAGCGGGACCGGCTTGGTTTTCGTGGCCGATGACGACCCCGGCATAAAGGTCTTTTCATCTGGCGGTGCGTATCAAGAAACGGTCGCGGCCACGGTGAACGGCCAATCCTTTCACGCGGTTTCTGTCTCGGTGGCACCAACCGGGCTAGTGTATATAGCCGGGCAATTCAGCGGTGGCGGCAGCCTTGGCGCTTTCCGCTATTTTGATCCTGCTTCGTGGGCTTCGGGCACCAACACTTTCACCAATCCGACAACCGGACCCACAAGCGTGGCGGTGGGCACCGGTCGGTTGCTGGGCACGAACCTGACACTCGATGCCACCAAGGGCCTGGTGGTCGGCCAGACAACAACGGTCAATAACGGCGGATCGCTCACGTTGGCCGGAGGTACCCTGAACACGGGCAGTCTGACGGTCGACGGCACCGCGAGCAACGCCAATTTCACTATGACCGGCGGTAGCCTGACGACCGACGCGATCACGGTCAGCAATGGCGGCATCGCAGATTTTGTCGGGCAGCCGCTTTCGGTGGCGCTCGGCGGCACGGTGTCGGTCGCGGATGCCAACTCGCAATTCAAAGTTGAGCAAGGCGCGACGTTTTCGGCCACGGGGCTGACGAATCACGGCCAGGTTACTGTCGGGTCGAATGCCGATTTCATCGTTTTCAACCCGGTGGTCAATCAGGCCACGGTTAACCTCAACGGCGGCGAACTCGACATCCGCGGCTTGCTCGGCAACGCGCCAGGTAGCACGATCCAAGGCACCGGCACGCTGAACACGTCCTCAGGACTGTCCAATAGCGGCAGCGTGCAACTAACAGGGCAGGCAAGCATATTTGGCACTGTCAACAATCTGGCAACCGGCGGCACGATCGAAGTATCAGGCGCGCAGAGCCACACGTTCTTCGGCGGTGTAGTCAACGACGGCACGTTCACGATCGACGCGGGTTCGAGCGCCGCGTTCCAGGGAGGCTACGCTGGTCCGAACGGCACGGCCGGCACGGGCACGGCCACTTTTGCCGGCGGGCTGTCACCCGGCGTTCCGACCGACATGGCTTTCGGCGGTAGTGTCGCGTTGCAGCATGCAAACGTTACCACATTGCAACTGGCAGGCACCACGGCAGGCAGTGGTTACGACAAGATCGACGTCGCGGGACAACTCAGTTTCGATGGCACGCTACTGGTGGCGCTGCAAAGCTTCACGCCGCAAGTTGGCGAGGTGTTTCACCTGTTTTCGTGGGGAAGCGAGGTCGGCACATTCTCGCAGTTGAGCTTGCCGGCGCTGCCAACCGGCTTGTCGTGGAACGCAGCGCAGCTTTACACGCAAGGTAACTTGAGAGTGACCATCAGCGGCGACGTGAACGCCGACGGCGTCGTCAATGGACTGGATATAAATCAGATCGCCACCAAGTGGTTGGCCACCGGTACTGGTATCGCTGGTGACGCCAACAACGACGGCGTAATCAACGGTTTGGATATCAACGCGGTAGCCTCGAACTGGCTCCACACGGCGGGCGGTGGTACTGAGGTTGGCGCGGCTGTCCCTGAACCCACAAGCTTCATGATCGCCGCGCTCGCCGGACTCGCCTTACTGGCCCACGGACGTCGTTGATTAGGATGATGCGCTTCCTGATCCGGACTCAAATCCATTAGGGTGCGCACCGTGGCATTGACGATGCGAGAAGCCCACGGCCTCCCTAACAACACCGCGGTTTCTTCTGATGAAAAGCTGCGGAGGAACATGAGAATCCGAACGGAACCCCGGTCCGGCAAAGCTGAAAAGGCAACGTCGATCTCGCCTGCCGGTAAACTACCGGATTCGGAATCGGACTACCGCGATTCCCCGCGTAGAAACTGGATTGTTTGCAAGCGTTTGCAATGGGGCAGCTTTGGGATAAGATCCCTGAAAAGCACGGAGCTTTTGGGCTTTTAGCGGTTCCGGCAGGATTTTCTCACACAGTAGAAGTCGCAGGTTCGAGTCCTGCAACGCCCATTCGTTGTAAGCCCCGCCGAAACGAGCATTTCTGTTACCTGCCGACGTTCGGCAGTGCGGGCCTTGAAGTCCTCCGAAATCCGGTAGCCTACCGGATTGCTGATGGCTGGAGGTTCGCACGATGTCCGCTACCAATTCGGCACGCATCCCATCATAGCGCCGTCACACGCCAACGGGTCAGGCTGTGGTCACTCTTGCTGGCAAGGACCGATTTCTAGATCTTTGGAGAACCCATCGTGACTCAGCACTTTATCGCGATTGACACGATAAAGCGCCATGCGTCGCAATCCCGCAATCGCGTTATTTAACCCGGAAGCCGAAAAGGTCGGCGTCCAGCAGCTCGATGAAGAGCACCACGCTGCGGCCCTGCAACTCCTTGAGGCTCGAACCGTTCTTGAATCGCACCACTTGCTCGACGCTGTTCGCGTCGATGGGAATGCAGTCCTCCCGTGAAAATCCGGCGAGCACGTTCTGCTCCAGCAGGTGCGGTGCGAGGCTGTCGGTGGTGTCTTTGAGTGTGCGAACCGGCTTGTATTCGGCGATGCCGACCCGGACGCGCCCACGGCTGGCGTCCACGTTGAGCTGCAAGGTGTCGCCTGAAACCACAAAGGGCTTGGTGACCAGAGTTTCCATCTGGCTCTTCGTGCGCAGGCTCACATACCGATTGTGCTTTTGCGTATACAACGCGATCTGCCCCTTCCGAACCCGATCGGCGTAACGCGTGCTCCTCTGGGCGTCGGTGCGTGTGACGAGATGATCTCCATTCATAACACCGACGTAAAACCAATCCTCGTCCTCCACGAGGACCGGCGGGGCCGCAAACATAATTAGGCGATCATAACTGTCCTCCTCGGTACCGTGCGGAATCCAGGCCTCGCGGCTGGCGGTGCGATCCCACGTGCGCCCGCCGTCGCGACTCAGCGTGATGCGCATTTCGTTCGTTCCCTTGCGCGCCCAGGGCCAAAGGGATGGATTCTCGGCCGTGGCTGGCCAGGGCCAGCCCTGGCGCCGGCCGGACATTTCGGGCGCGCTTTTATCCAAGACCGGCCCCCCTTGCGGCGAGGAGCGGTCGCCGTGGAACCAGCTCAATAGCCCTAACACCACCCCATCCTGACAAAAGGGTGCCATCGACATCGGCTCGTCGTAATAGTCCGCGCGGTGCGGATCCGCCGCATCAGGGGTCAGAACGATGTCCGAGGTCCAGTGCTTGAGGTCGGGCGATGCGAAGCGAGCGATTTCGCGCGTCGGCAGCCAGTGCGGCACCGCGTTCTGGACGATGGCCACCCACTCCTGGTGCTGCGCGTCCCAAAAACTGAGAGTGCGTCCGCGCGGGCTGAAGGTGCCATCGACCGGCGTGAGTTTTTCCTTCCAGTCGCGGTCGTTGATGAAGTCCGGCAATTCGGCCCCAAAGTAGTTGCGGCCGTCGATGTTGAAAGCGTACCGCCTGGCAGGATCGGTCACGTCGCCGTACAGCGCGAGATCCATGAAACCGAACGGGCTAAGAGTGTTATTGTCCCGCCCGACTCCGGTGGGATGAGTAAACGGCGTATACTTCTTCCAGTCGGTCCCTGTCGGCTGATCGAGAATGCCGAGGTTCGGTTTTTCCCAATGGACGCCGTCCTTGCTCGTCGCATAACCAGCCGTCGTCACGTACTCTTGATCGGGGTCCGGCGGACGGGAATCCGCCACCTTGGTACGCCATGCGCCATCGGCAAAGATTACGTCATTGATCGTGGAAGAACGCGCATCGCTCTTGGGAATCCACCACACGGCGGTGTAGTAGCCAACGAATGTGCCGTCGGCTTTTCGCACGAAGTGAGTAGGCAGCGCGCTATGAGTTTCCCACGGCTTATCATTCGCAATCACGACACCCCTGGCCTTGGGGTGATGCACGACGCGGTCCAAGCCCGTGCCACGGGCGACCGCGAAGTCGTCGATGAACAGCTGCCAGTGCTGCGGGTCGATAGCCTGTTCTTTGCCATTGTCGGTTTTTTTGTCCGCTTGTTTATCAGCGATCGGGTTGGAATCCGCAGCGGTCTGCTGCGCTGACAGCTCCGTCAGCGGATTGAAGGCAACGACAAGTATCAATACAGCGACCGCCCGCATGCTTCGAATAAGTAGGCGCATGGTGTTCATAGATGCCATTGTTTTAGGGATAGCGGGGATTACGACTACAAGCAGCGATATGCGCACCCTGCATTGCGGACTAGCGAGGAGAGAAGGATTGCAGCCGGTAAGCTACCGGATCGCTGTCTCACACTACCGCGATTTGTCGAGAGAGGCCACTACTGTCTGCGACTATTTGCAGTACTCTCGACTCGGACTAAAACCCGGAAAAGACCGGAGGATTTAGGCTTTGCGGTTCCGGCGGGATTTTCTCACACGGTAGAAGTCACAGGTTTGCGTCAGGTAACGCCCACTACTTGTCAGTCTTGCCGAAGCAAGCATTCCTGTTACCTGCCGATGGTCGGCAGTGCGGCCCGCTCCCCAAGCGATAAAACCGTACATACCGCTTTGCGCCTCCGAATGGCACTCCGCGCCATGCCAAAACTCGTCAACACTCCCCCTCGCTATCTAGGTCGCAATGTCAGCAGTGAGGCCATCGTCAGAATCGGCGGGGTCGAATGTTGCGCCGCGCGAGGAAATACCCGCTCGAACCGAATCCCACAAGCCGTGACCTCCAGGCCGCCGGTACGCTCCCATGCGACCGTAGGAAGTTCCCAATATCTCGCGAATTCCTTTGTATCTAACATGTTGCAGGACTACTTTACAGGCATGTCTTGCCAGGCGGGTTCTGTGGTCGAACGCAAACACCTGGGCTTGCGTTCTTTCATCATGGCGGCATTTCTGTCGTTTTGGGCCGACGAAGGAGAAGTGTCATGAAGTCGCGCGTCGCGTTTCTTGCGGTTGCGTTGGCGAACTCAGCGATATCTCTTGCCGCGGACTATACCGTCACGGATTTGGGAACACTCGGTGGCTCCGCGTCGAGCGCCCGCGCAATTAGCGACAGCGGATTGGTCACCGGTGCGATCACAATCGGAAACCAGTCGCACGTTTTCTTGTACGACGGCACGATGCACGATATCGGGACGGGGGTTGGCGACGGCGTTAACGACGCCGGTATGGTGACGGGGACGACGCCTGGCGCCTCGCCGGACGATTCGTCGCGCGTCTTCCTGTACGACGGCACGATGCACGATCTGGGCCCGGGCGCGAGCTACGGCATCAACAACAGCGGTGAGATCGTGCTGGACGGTATCCTTGGACAGGGGTTTCTCTATTACGGCGGATCGATGCACCCCATGCCGCTCTTACCCGGGGGGATAAACTATGCCATCCCGCTGGCGATCAACAATAGCGGCGAAGCCGCCGGCGTCGGTGACGCGCCGCTCGGATACAACCCAGGAGCTGAGCTGTACGCCTTTCTGTATGACGGGACGACGATGCACGACATCGGAACGCACGGACAGACTCCTGACGCGGTGCTGTTCACGAGCATCGCGTACGGCCTGAACGGACATGGAGATGTTGTGGGAACGGATACGGCTCTATCGACCGGCGGCGCGGGAATTAGCGGCGGATTTCTCAACATTGGCGGCGTCGAGAATGCCATTCCGGGGATTGCCCCGACCGGGGTCAACAATAGCGACATTGTGGTCGGGACGTCGACAACCGGGGCGGCCATCTATACCCTGGGCGGCGGGCTGGTGAATCTTGATGCGCTCATTGCTCCTTCGTCGGGATGGCACATCACGGCTGCCGCCGCAATCAACGACGCCGGACAGATTGTCGGATCCGGCAGTTTCGACGGCGGCCCGCTGCACGCCGTGCTGCTAAATCCTGTCCCCGAGCCATCCACTATCGCCCTGGCGGGCTTCGGGGCGCTGGCGATGATGTTGATTCGATGGATCGGGCGCCAAGGACATTGCACGTCACGATGAATTAGTCTCTTTCGCAGACTTTTCTTTCGAGACGTTGCCGCGCCACGCGATACCAATAGTCAGGGCAAGTAGGCCCAGGGCCAGAGACGACGGCTCGGGCACTGTCACGGAAAATAAGATGCCACCTCCGCTGCCCGAATCCGGATTGGCGTAGCCGTAGACTGTTGAGCCGTCGACCGCCAGATATCCTGCAGGATTATAACCAGTAAAATTGTGCAGGACCTGGTAGTTCGATCCATCTGAATTCATTGAAAATATCAGGCCATCGCCGGTCGGACCGCCGGTCGAAACCGTGCCGACCAACAGCGAGCCGCTATGAACCAGATTGCCAAGTTGGTATCCCGCAGTGCCGAAGTCTGCGAAGCTGTGCAGCATCTGATAATTCGAACCATCGAGATTCATCGAGAAGATCGTGCCGTCGCTGGCAAGTGGCACGCCGCCCGCGTTGGTGGTGCCAAATAGCTGCGAACCAATTTGCACAAGGCCCGTGTATGACTGGTTGCCAGTAGCGTCGAACTGATGCAGGACCTGAAAATTCTGTCCGTTGGGGCTGACGGAGTAGATCACACCAACATTGTTCTGACCTCCCGCCGAGGTGGTGCCGTAGAGCGTCGACCCGACGGCCAAAAGCGGGCCGTGTGGGAAGTCGCCGTCTGTTCCGTTGAACGCATGGATCGTCTGGAGATTCGAGCCATCCACATTCAGTGAAAGCACGCTTGAGCCATTTGCGTAGACTCCGAAAAGTTGCGACCCCAGCAGCGTCAGCGGCGAAAGTGGTGCATCGGAGTTGCTCGGGAAGCTCGACAGCACTTGAGAATCTGAGCCGTCCAAAGCCATCGATAGCACTTTGCCGGGATTCGTGGGCGACGCGTATTGCGTAACGCCATAAAGTTTCGAGCCCACCTCGGTGAGGCTCAGGAACATGCTCCCCTCGGTCGTCGTGTCGAGCTGATGGAGCGTCTGAAAGTTGCTGCCGTCGACAGCGACCGAGAACGCGGTGTCGCGGGTCGTACCGTACAGCGTCGAGTCGATGTCCAATAGATTGCCGCCGAGTTGCACATTGTTTGGAAACGTGAACAGGGTCTGGTATCCGTCGGCCAGCGCTGTGGAAACAGCCAAACCGCCCAGCATCGCGAGGGTCATGCATGTGGTCGCGGCAAATCGCGAGATGCACAAGTAATTATGTCGAACAACGGGCCGCAGTGCGGTTCGCAAGAAAGACCAATCCATCGCAGCCACCTGCCCATTGTCGCCCTGTGCCATTGATGTTGTTCCTGGGATGACCTTGTGCCCTGTCGGGTCGGTGGAACTTGCGACGTGCCAGAAATCGCGATGCGTAGCATGACCCGCAAATGTTCTCCCTGTTCTCACTCCAGGTATATACGGCTGCCACGCGGTTGGGAACGATTTCCCACCAGATATTCGGCTTATGACCCCCGATGTGCGGCTCTACTGATTTTGGGCCGTGCTCGGCGATTCGGCCCTAGGATCTACGGCGTCTGGCATACAGCGTCGCGCTTGCCAGCAGTGCGAGCGCGGCGGTCGATGGCTCAGGCACTTGCGTGGCCGTTCCACTGCCGGCTGCGTGCAGCCAGTTGGTGGCCACAAGGTTGATGTCGAGACCGTTGACGACTCCGTCGTTGTTGGCGTCGCCGGCCACGCCCGTACCGGAGGCCAACCATTTGGAGGCAATTAGATTGATGTCCAACCCGTTGACGATCCCGTCGCCATTGACGTCGCCGCTGATCGTCACACTTAAGGTGCCGGTGCTGTAAAGCTGCGATGCGTTCCAGCTTAGGCCAGCCCCGAGTGCCGGCAAATTCAACTGCGAGAATCGACCGGTTTCGCTTCCCCATGTGAACAAATGAAACTTGTTGCCGACTTGCGGCGTGATGCCGTCAAGCACGATCTGCAGGGCGCCGTCGAAGCTGAGCTGGCCGGCCACATCGATCTTGTCATATCCGGTTACCGGTGTCGTGCCCGCCAATTGCATAGTTGTCGTGTTCGAATGCTGTAGCGTCACATTTCCGCCGAAGCTCATATCGACCGCAACATTCGGCGAAAGTCCGCCGGCGAAGACCGCCGCGCCTGTGCCGACGGTGCCGTTTGGTCCGGAATACCCACCCTGGAATGTGGCGCTCGAGCCGCTGTCGATTGTGAACGTGCCGCTATTGGTGACGGCGCCGTAAAACGTGTGGCTTTGCGATCCCGACACTTCGATGTTGCCCCCAGTCGCTAGGTTGCTAACCAAACTAAACACGCTCGACTGGCCGGTGAATTGCACCCGGCCACCGTTGGCAAGGCCGGCGGTCGTGGTGAGCGTGCCGCTCCCTTCGATCAATGAACCGGGCCCGTTGCCGAGCAGGCCTCGAATGTCCAGTTCTCCGCCGTTGAGTATCTCGGTGCCGAGATTCACAGAACTGTTGAACACAATTAAATCAGAATTCGGCCCGACGGTGACGCTGCCGTTGTTGGTCAAGCCGGTTGTGGAAAACGTCGCTCCCTGCTCGACCTTGAGCTGCGAGCTCACGTCTGCGACCGAGACCGTGCCGGCAAGCGACACAGAGAGTGGCTGACCGACGAAGTCAGCGATGCCGCCATTGCTGATTGTAATCTTGCTGGCCGTCAGGTTGCCTCCGGTCATCGTGAAGTTGGCACTGCTGGCGGTACCGTCGACGACCAGGGCGCTCGTATTCAGCGTGCCGCCTGCCAACGTTAGTGATCCGCCGTTATTGACCGTCGTGGACTGTCCTACGACCAGCCCCTTGGTGGCGTCGAGTGTCAGGTTGGTTCCCAGCAACTGGCCGCTGCCGACTGTAACACTCGTCGGTCCAGTATTGGCGTTGGTGAATGTATTCGTGCCAGACGACCAACTGGCGGGGTCGAAGAAGCGGAAGGCTTCGATATCGAGGCTGCCGCCCATGAAAGATCCTCCGGCATAGATCATTCCGGTCGGGGCAACCGAAACCGAAACCGGGTTGAAGGTCCGGCCATTCACCGTCGCGGCAACGGTTTCCAGGTATGTGCCGCTGGTCGAAAATACCTTGATGCCAGCATTGTTGTCCGTGGCGTATACCAGGCCCGTCCCGCCGACTGCGACTCCTGTGGGCTGATTAAGTTGACCTGGGCCCGAGGCATCGCCGATCGACGAAACAAATGCTCCGGCGCTTGAGAATACTTCAAGCCGATTATTGCTGGGATCCGTGACGTAGACGTTTGCACCCGTGGCGTCGAGCGCCAAGGCACCCACATTTGACGGGCCAATTTGACCAGGTCCGCTGCCGGGCGAGCCGAACGACCCTATGAGTGGATACGATGTTCCGTTGAAGGTCGAGCTATAGACATTAATCTGCGTCTTGGAAGCGGCATACACCAGCCCCGTTTGACTGACGACCACTCCGGTCGGTGTGATGATCCCGCCGGCGGATGGCAAGGAGCGTACGAAGTTGCCATTGGGATCCACCACGGCGATCGATTCGTTGGAATTCTCGGATAGATAAGATGTCCCGTCAGGTCCAATCGCCGAATAAATCGGATGCGCGACGTTGCCCGCTCCCACGGTATGCAAGAAACTTCCATCTGCGGCATATGCGCTTGCCGCGTTGCCGAACGGGCCTTCGGTCAGGACGATCTCACCGGCTGGTCCGACGCTACTCACGAAATAAGGATATTGCAAATATCCAGGGCTGTTCGTGGCGCCGCCCGCGATCTGATTCAGATAAGTGAATTGCGCGTGCGCTCTGTCGCCGCTGGTGACGAGCAATACATTGGTCAAGATGGCTGCCAAACAAAACCGCGTCGCGGTGCCGCTACATTGGTGTAAGTTTATCAATGTGACCTCGGCAAGTTGCAATCAGGAGTGGTGTGCATTCACGTGGCGCTATGACAAATTGTGTGCTGTGCTGTCGCGTGAAATCCGTCCGCCAGAATCATCTCCGCAGCGGAGCAGCTCAAGTGGATTCCGGGCGGCCGCCGGACTTCATCTACTGTGTGCCATAAATACAAATGTTGTCTCTGAGTCGTACTTTTGTCGGACCGGGTCAATACGATTTGCTGGGGGACAAAATTGACAATTCGCTCGCCGACGCACGGTTCGTTCATCGTCCAGGTATATCCGGCTGACAGACCATTGGGAACGATTTCCCGCCAGATATTCGGCTTATGACCCCCAATGTGCGGCTCTACTGATTTCGTGCCGAGTTCGGCCATTACGCCTGTGATCTGCAGCGTCTGGTTAGACTTTCACATTGGCAGGCAGGGCACCGTGGTCCGGTCGATCGCCGTCTCCTATGCTAGGTGCAATGTGGCGGTACCATTCTCGTTCGAGCAGACTCATGCAATATTCCCGTAATCTCCTGGTGGCACTCACGATCATGTCAGTCGGTACTTCAATTCAGCTGGCCCAGGCTGCTTATCCGGACGTTGAGCAGTTGCCCGATCGCGCGGAGATGCCCGATCCGCTGACGATGCTCGATGGCTCTCCGGTATCAAGTGCCACCCAGTGGCGCGAGCAACGCCGGCCGGAGCTGATTTCGTTGTTCGAGTGGTACATGTATGGGTCGCAGCCCGCGGCGCCGAAAGTCTCAGGCTCTGTGGAAAGCACGGATGAAGTACTGGGCGGCAAGGCCCGCATGAAGCAGGTGACGCTCGACTTCGGGCCGCAGGGGCGTGAACAGGGTGGCCGGATCAACCTGCTGCTGTTCGTGCCGGCCAAAACCACTCGGCCGGCGCCGGTACTGCTGGGTTTGAACTTTCGCGGCAACCACATGGTGATGAAGCATCCAGGCATCCGGCTTCCCACGTTGTGGGTTCCGAGTGGCGTGGGTGTACAAGAGAATCGGGCCACGGACGAGGGACGCGGCATGGAAGCGCCGCATTGGTCGGTCGAACGCGCGATCGATCGCGGCTACGCGGTGGCCACGTTCTATCACGGCGACGTTAAGCTCGATCGTCCGGAGTGGAACGATGGGGTGCCGGCCCTGTACCTGGCGCCAGGGCAGACCGCGCCGGCCGAACACGAATGGGGAACGATCGCGGCCTGGGCGTGGGGTTTGAGTCGCGCCGCCGATTACCTGGTAACCGATCCTGATATCGACGGGCAAGGCATGATCGTCTTTGGCCATTCGCGCAATGGCAAGACGGCGCTGTTGGCCGGAGCGCTCGATGAACGTTTTGCGATTATCATTCCCTCGCAATCTGGCTGCGGTGGTGCCGCGCCGAGTCGAAGTACGGTGGGCGAATCGGTGCAGCGCATCAATACCGTTTTTCCCCACTGGTTCAACGATACCTTCCCGAAGTTCAATCAGCAGTTGCAAAAGCTCCCTTTCGATCAGCACTGCCTGATGGCCTTGGTCGCTCCTCGGCCGTTGTTGCTGACCAATGCCACTGGAGACCAATGGGCCAATCCGACAGGGCAGTTCGAGATGCTCAAGCGCGCCGAGCCGGTCTTCAAGCTGTTGGGCACTGCTGGCTGTGGCGCCGAACAAATGCCGCCCGAGAATCAATTGGTCAACACGCACCTGGGCTACTTCATTCGGCCAGGGAAGCACGACATGAGCGACGTCGAATGGTCGCAGTGGCTCGACTTTGCCGATCAGCATTTGCCGAAGAGATAATGGTGCGTCGGGCGCGCGATCGCCAGCGCTCGTATAGAAACCGTAATGTAAAAAGCGCACATGTCAGCGGTTCTTGCCGGCGCCGTGGCAAGGTGCAGGCTTTCCGACGGGAAATGTTGTAATATGGGACTCAATTCCCCCGGCCGATCCGATGGTTTGCGAGCGAACGGAAATTGATGCGAGTTCTTGTGCTGTTGATCGCAGGACTGTGCGGCATCGCTTCGCCGGTCGCGGCTGAAGTGAACTGGCCGCAATTTCGCGGGCCTGGCGGCGATGGCATTTCGGCCGAAACCGGCTTGAGCCTCGCGTGGAGCGAGTCCGAGCACGTGGCTTGGAAAACCGCGATTCACGATCGCGGCTGGTCGTCGCCCGTTATCTGGGATCGGCAGATTTGGATGACCACGGCCACGGTCGATGGTAAACGGCTATTTGCCGTGTGCATTGATCGCGTTAGCGGACGCGTCGTGCATGATATCCTCGTATTCGAAATTGCCGAGCCGCAGTTTTGTCATGCTCTGAATAGTTATGCCTCTCCCACGCCGGTCGTCGAGGAGGGACGCGTTTACGTACACTTCGGCTCGGCGGGAACGGCCTGTCTTGATACGGAGTCGGGCCAAATTCTTTGGACGCGACAAGACTTGCCGTGCAACCACTGGCGCGGCGCGGGATCTTCTCCCATTTTGTTTGGCGACTTGCTCGTGGTCGCGTACGACGGCTACGACTTGCAATATGTCGTGGCTCTCGACAAGTCCACTGGTAAAACAGTCTGGCGGCGCGATCGCAATATCGATTACGGCCATGATGATGGTGATCAGAAGAAGGCCTATTGCACGGCCACGGTGATCCGCATCGACGGCAAGCCGCAACTTGTCTATCCCAGCGCCGGGGCCACGATCGCCTACGAACCAGAGACCGGCGACGAACTGTGGCGCGTCCAGCACGGCGGCATGAACGCGGCTTCGCGACCGCTATTTGGAAACGGACGACTGTACCTGAATAGCGCGGACGGCGGTTTCAAGTTGTTCGCCTTACGCACCGGCGGCACCGGCGACGTCACCCAGACGCATGTCGAATGGAAGTGCAAAGACGGCGTCCCCAGCCGGTCATCGCAACTATTGGTGGGAAATCAGATTTTCATGGTCAGCGATCGAGGTGTGACCACCAGTTTGAATGCTGAAACGGGCAAGCCGCTCTGGCAGAGTCGCTTGGGAGGAGATTTCTCGGCCTCGCCAATCTGCGCCGATGGTCGGGTCTATTTTCCCAATCAAGATGGCCGGACGTTCGTTGTCGAGGCCGGGCCAGAATTCAAGTTGCTGGCGACCAACACTCTCGACGACGGCTGCATGGCTTCGCCAGCGGTGTACGGCAAATCGCTGTTTTTGCGTACGGAGACGCACCTATATCGCATCGAGGATTAATCCGTTCATTGGTTGCGCGTCTTTGAACGTCAAAGCGGGAGGTGTGTGGTGCAATTCCTGTCGTTAGCCCTGGCACTGATGGCCGTGGCCATCTCGGGTGAGCAAGCGAGCAGTGCGGCGGATCCAGCATCTTCGCTGCCGAGCCAGGCGTTGAAAGCGTCGGCAACCGCGGTACTGGGCGAGAAATCACCCGCCGCGCCCCCGGACTCGTCAGAGCCGCCGCGCAATCCGCGCGTGCTTTTCATCACGGCCAAAGATAGCACGCGTTGCATTGAGGAACTTGCGCGCCTGCGCCGTCCCGGCGGCGATTTCGAAAGAATGCGTGCCTATGGTTGGAAGATTGGGCCGGGCGCCGGCAGCCACCTGCAAATCGTCGACCGGGATTCGATCCCTGATCTCGTCCGTCGCCTCGATGTGCACGACTATCCGACCGTGGCATGTGTCAGCAATGACGAGATAGTACGGTCGTTCCAAAGCGGCTGCACGACGCCGCTCGATCAATGGACGTTTGGCTGGCTGGCCAAGGGAATCGACGAGCGCCCCGCATCCTCGGTGCCCGAGGCCGCCCGCGCCGAGACGACGGGTCATTATCCGCTGCGCGGCAACCACTGGTCTGTGGACGGCGACTGGAGCCCGGCGCGGGAAACCATGATTCATCATCTACGGGGGCCGAACCATGCCAGTCGGTTGTCGGCCAGTTGGGAGATCGAAAGTTGGTCCTACGAAGAATTGCGCTCGTTGCACGACAACCTGCACGAAGCCGAAGGAGGCGTCGCGTCCTCGTCAAGCCGTGCGAAGTCAGGCAATCGAGGAACGAACCAGTTTAGCGCGAATCGCAAGATTACCGGCCGCTAATTGTACGGGACTCATGGAGAAATGTTGGTCGGCGCGGCGCGGGAGCCAAGACGCATACTTCGCAACGTACGCTGCACGCCACCGGCTGGCTGCCATTTAGGAATTGCTCCTTGGTTTGCCGCATTGCAAGCCGTACGGTGCAGGATCAGGG